>JADFGI010000009.1 GCA_022567815.1 Nitrospinota bacterium | reverse complement strand
TTAGAGAGACGATTCGAGCCGGGGGACGGCCAGCTTTTAGAGGTTAGGCGAGGTTTTTACAGGAACGACAAATTTCAAGCAGAAGATGCTCCACTATGAAGGAAACTTTAGCAAGGTATTCACCACCTATAATCCCCAGGTATTGAGGGATGACAGTTACATGCTGGCCCGATGGGGCAAGATTAAAAACAGGAAAATTGCCCCCGCTCGTTCTTCCAGCGCCCTGATCCTGAGCGCCCTCAATGGGGATCGAGAGATGACCTACCTCCAGCAGGCGCCAATCTCAGCCGCCGGATATAGTAGCCAGGCGTTCAATCCGCATTACCCGCATAACGTGCGCACGGAAGAAACCAAGAAATGCGATGACTGCCATATATCACAGAAAAACGATAATAACGCCTGGATGGCCCAGCTTTTTCTCCACGGTACAAATTTCGTTAACTTTTTTGGGAAATACATTTACCTGGGTCTCGAAGACAGGGGATTGGAAGCCGTCGCAGTTACGGAGACGGAAGAGCCTCAGGCTGTGATTGGCTCACATGCCCACAAATTTGCTTATCCCGCCGAATTCAAGCAACACCTGGCCAAGGGAAAAGAGTTGGAAAATTTTTATAGTCACCGCTCATCTGGAATTCGAAGCCTGCAATTGAGGGGAGAGTATCTTTATACAGCTCAGGGCAAAGGCGGGTTCAGAGTGTACGATGTGGCCAATATTGATAACAAAGGATATTCTCAACGGATCATCACCTCTCCGGTTTCCCCGTTAGGCCAGGTCCCGTATATCCGATCAAAATTTGCTACTTCTATGGCCTTACCCACAAACATGCCCGTTGATCCAAACATGAAGGTTCTTCCAGAAAATGAAGAGACTCCCATGCATCCTATATACAAGTATGCATTTTTCACAGACCGGTATGAAGGGCTTATTGGGGCCGATGTCACCACCTTCCTCGACGGTAATCCCAGGAACAATTTTATAAAACGTGCTTTCACTTTTAATCCCGAGGGGCGTTTGAATGGCGCCGAATCCATCACCTTGGCCGGTGTGTACGCCTACATTAGTTGCCCGGATAGTATTCAGGTTGTTAACCTGGACGATCCTTTAAATCCCAAGCTGGTGGCTGAATTGAAGGGGCTTAAAAATCCCAGGACAGTAGCTATCCAGTTTCGCTATGGATTCGTGGTAGATGATGAAGGTTTGAAAGTATTCAAAGTAACCTTTCAGGATAAACCTGAACTTGTTGAAGGGGCGGTTATTCCATTGCCGGAGGCTTACGATGTTTACGTAGCCCGAACCTATGCCTACGTCGCGGGTGGCAAAAAAGGATTGGTTATTATTGATGTGGAGAATCCGGAAAAACCAAAAATTGCTTTTACCTTCGATGCGGATGGAAAAATGAATGATGTCCATGGAGTCAAGGTGGGTTCTGTATCCTCCAGCCTGTTTGCTTTTGTCGCCGATGGGACGAATGGTCTCCGAGTGATCCAGCTTATTTCCCCAGGAGACGATGAGGCAGGGGCGAGGCATTTTGGCTTCAGTCCTTATCCCAGTCCCAAATTGATTGCTACCAAAAAACTCGCTGGGCGAGCAATGACTTTATCGAAAGGAATGGACCGAGACCGGGCCATTGACGAAAGCGGCAACCAAGTCAGTATTTTTGGGAGATTAGGTGCGTTGCCCCTTAGTTTGGAAGATCAGCGGCGCATGTATCTCGATGATGGAAATGTGTGGAAAGTGACCAACAAGCCTGAAACCCCACCCGTTGCTGTGGAGGAGAAACCGAAAGAGAAGAAGAAGTCCAAAAAAAGGCGGAGAAGACGCTAGTTTCTTTGAGACCTGGCTTGCAGGTCCAAAAGAATTCCTTGAGCGGTTTCTCTTAAAGACGGGTCGATTTGATTTGATTGAATCGCCTGCCGCAGTAACACCACCCATTTAGACCCTTTCTGAAGGCTGATCGCGTCCAGAGCATGTTTTTGAATTATTGCCTCGGTTTCCTGCAATTCATCTCTTATTGAATTAAAAACGTTATATTCATCCAGACCTTTCAGGCTTTTGGTTGCGGCACTGCGTACCCGGTTGTCCGGGTCTTCAAGAGCGAGATACAGTGCTTTAACCGAGAAAAAATTAGACCGGAATTTTGCCAATTGGGTTATCGCTTCCACCCGTTTCCGCGAATCCCCGTTTTGCAATTGAAGTAGCCATTTGTAGGCCATTCCGGCATCCCTGGCCTGCCGGGTCAGATGCTCAATTCCCATTTTATGATCGGAATTGATTTTTTTCCTGGGTGCAGTTGAAAGACCCAATGGAACATCCTTCAATTTATCAAGGCTCAGTCCCAGGGAAGAAAGAATATATACGGATTTGATTGCCTCTTTCCCTGACGTAGTTAGAGAATAAACAAAAATGGTGCCGAAGGGGATGGTTTGTTTGATTCCATCTTTGAGGGGCAAATTATTAAAATTTACAAAAATAGATTCGTCAGGAAGGAATTTGTAATTAAAATCCAGGCCGGTCTTTTTTTTTAATTCCCTAACCACGTCAGGCAACTTGGCGCCCTGGATATTTACAGAGAGAAGGGAGTTTCGGTACTGGATGAATAACTGACGTTCCCCGCCTGCACCAGTAGCGGTCGCGTTAAACAAAATAATTATCCCGGCGAAAATGCACAGGAATATTTTATTTGTAGAGAGTTTTTCCCAAAGGTAACTCCTTCCAGCCATAGATAACTCCCTTCTTATTGACGTAGAACCCAATCCTGCGGGTTGGAGGGGTGTAGTTTCCCAAATAACTCACATTCGTCTCCCGGGGGGTTCTGTTATAAACTAGAATCTTTCCTCCCTTGCGGTCAGAAATAGTCTTTTCAGGCGTACCCCAGGTGGATATGAGAGTGGATTTTCTTTTGCCTTTCCAATGATCTAAACTCAGTGCACAACCCTGAAGTAACATCACCGTTGAAAGACTGACGCAAACTAAGATCCCAAGCCGAGTTGCAACGAGATTTTTCAAGGGTCTTTTCCTTTTTTAACAAGAAATCCTATTGAAAAGTTTCTTTAAGACGATCAAGTAGTTGGTCAAATTATAAATCTTTTGGCAACTTCATGTAAAGCAACTTGTCTCGGTTATTTTTCAACCCCGCCCACCCATATGCGTGGGGCACGGGAAAACCGGTAACAGGTAATTAAGCAGAGCCGGTATTACTTTATAGAAGGGAAGATGAAAGAATGAACGACCCCGCCGCAAGCGGCCAGCGTGACGCTGAACCCAGTGTTAACGTGCGACCAGCTTGAGGGCTGGATCAAATATTAACGCGCTATGGATTTACGGCTTTTCGGGGTTCGTGAGCACAGCATACCCCTTGTGTGTTTTCAGGGCCTCGCGTAGCGTCAGGCCCAAGCTTCCTCCCACGTAGTGGGGCGGGGGCAAAGGCGGAATTGGAAAAAGTATCATCTGCACCCATCTTGCTATGGGTCTGGGCATACGCGGTCAAGATGAGAATCAGGGTCATATGTTCAACTACGTTTCGCCGGAGCAACGAGTTCCCAAGACCCACCTGCGTCGCACGATCAAGGCATTTGCCAATACAGCATGCAGAAGATAATTAAAAACCACCTGGAAATCCTGACTGAAATCTCTAAAAAGTCCGGGACTGACCTCTATTTGATTGGCGGAACCATCCGGGATCATCTTTCAGGGAAGGAATGCTCTGATTTCGATTTCACCGCCAAAAATGTGCAAATTTTGGCGAATCTCTTTGCTTCCGCAACCCAATCGCCCTGCATCCCTCTGGATGCCACACCGGGCCGGGAAACGCTGAGGGTGATCGTCCAAAAACAGTTCCATTTTGATTTCACCGACCTGCAGGGAAACTCCATTGAAGAAGATCTGGCGCAACGGGATTTCTCGATCAATGCGATGGCCATGCGGCTTAAAGATTTTCTGGATGGCAAGAAAACTCTTATTGACCCTAATCGGGGACGGGAGGATTTGCTAAAAAAAATTATTCGCGTGCTTCCGGGTCCCATTTTTTCCGCCGATCCCCTGCGTATGTTGAGGGCTTTCCGGTTCGCAAGTTCCCTGGAATTTGATATCGATGCGGAAACCATCCGCCAGATTGAAATTGAAAAATCCAACCTGAAAAAAACCGCGCAGGAACGTATCTATTATGAATGGATTCTCTTTTTGAGCGGAGAGCGTGTCTTTAAACTTTTAAGTTTGATGGACCGAACAGGTCTTCTGCAATGTGCGTTTCCGGAAACGACGGAACTTCGGCAATCTTTGGGAACCCATGCCAGCGCCTGGGAAATCAGCCTGCAAACTTTTAATCGGCTTGAGGACCTTCTATCGATTCCCAAAACGATCATTCCATCAACAAACCATGCCGGGTTCCTCACCGGAAAAAATAGGGCGTTATTGAAATTCTCAGCGTTGTTGCACCGTTTGAACCCTGGTTTTTCGGATGATATATCAAACACCAAAGTTAGAATTGATGAACATGCAAAAACAGTCCGGTTATTAAGAAGAGTGAAAGCCAGCAACGCGGATATCCGGTTTATTTATCGAACCATCCTTTGCCAGCAGGAAGCCAGGGAATCGAGTCTTGAAATTGCCGGCACTACGATCAATGAATCGGCCCTGTATCGTTTCACAAAAAAATATGATCAGGAATTGATGGCTGGAATATTTCTCGCCTGCGCGGTATTTTCCGCATCTGAAAATAACGCGGATACAGAGTCATTTTTGCAAGCCATGCACCGAGTGGTCGAGTTTTATTTTCAGCGCTATTTACCGGCAATGGATCACAAGGCCCTTATCAACGGGGACGATCTTATCCGGCATTTCAAACTCACCCCATCGCCATTGTTCCGGCTGATATTGGACAAAGTGGAAGAAGGGCGCGTTCTTGGCACCATCAAATCGAAAAAACAAGCAGAAGCAATCGCTCAACAAATTATTGAAACCCAAAAAACTGAAAAAGAGACATGACCGTTAAATACAACAACGCGAAATGGCAGGGGAAAAAAGTAATCCTCGGCGAAACCGAATTACAGAAAGAACAACCCGTCAACCTGGTCATCGGATTCCACGGCGCCGATTCGACGCCGGAGAATATGCTTGTTTATGGCAACAAACTGCAACTGAAAAATTCCGTGATGGTCTATCCCGAAGGCCCGGTCGATGCAGGCAAGGGATTGTGGAGTTGGTGGAAGGATGGCCCGCGACAAAAGGAATCGGTTAAAGAGTTTCTGACTTACACATCGAAAATAGTTGATACCGCCCACCACCATTTCGCCGAAAAGTTTCCGGGTGCGACCCTCCGAACCTGCTTGTGGGGGTTTTCCCAGGGGGGAGCCGCGTCCCTGGTCTATACCCTTTTTCAGGGATCCCCTCCCCTGCACAAGGTGGCCTCCATCTGCGGGTTTCTGCCGGAGCTCCCGGACGACGCCTCCTATCAATCTTCCCCGGTAAACATCCTTGGAATTTTTGGGGCCAATGATGACGTGGTTCCCTCTTTTCTGGCGGATCATGCACTGGATGAAATGAAAGCCAAAGGCCATCAACTCACGGTCAGGGAAACCCGGCAAGGACACGAGATCAGCCCGGAAAATTTGCAGGAACTGTCAGATTTCTTCAATCAGCCAGCGTGACGCTGGACCCAGTGTTTACGTGCTATGGGTTTATGGCTGAATGAATCCTGCTTTACCTCTTTGGGGCTCGTGAGCATAGCGAACGTCAGCCCTAAACTTTTCCTCCCGCGTAGCGGACGTGACGCTGGACCCGAATGGCAACAATTTTCTCTGCAACTAAGGTTCTCGGGGCTCGTGAGCGAAGCGAACGGAGCCTTAAACTTATCCTCCCGCGTAGCGGGCGTTGCGGGGAAAGTTATAAATTGACAGTACTCCCGTTTCTGATAAAATCGGTGCGTATCATACATGACGCTGTTCGATGTGAGGGAAAACGGTGCGAAGCCGTTGCGGACCCGCCGCTGTAACCGGGGACGAACCCTGTCAAAGCCACTGCTTGTTTTTCAAGTGGGAAGGGACAGGGTGTAGATCGATCCGGGAGCCAGAACACCTTTTCGAATAGCCTTTGCAAACTCTTCGTGGATTGAGGGGTAAAAGGTAAATCGACTCGATCCCATTCCTCGCGGAATGGATTTTTTTTACCCCCCTTCTCACTGGAACGAGGTTTTCCGGTGAAGTTGTCAGATCATTTTTTGGTTAAAAAAGAAACTTGCGGGTTTCAAGGGGAAAAGTTTCGTTTAAAATCCTTCCACTGTCCTTTTCTTCACCCGGTTTTCATAGTTTTCCTGATTCTCTTCACGGTCACCCCGCACAACGGATGGGCCACCGCAAAAGACGTTTCTTCACCACAAAGAATAATTTCCATGTCTCCAGGAATCACCGAAATTTTGTTTGCCCTTGGGTTGGGCGAACAGGTCGTCGGCGTCACCGATTTTTGCGCTTACCCCGAAAAGGCCAAATCTCTTCCAAAGATTGGCGGCCTTTTGAATCCAAATTATGAAACTCTTATTACCCTCAAGCCCGATCTCATCATCCACCAACCCAACAGCCGCAAGATCGAAACTTTTGTCGAAAAACTCGGCATCCGGAGTTTGGCTATTTCGATGCTTTCTCTGGAGCAAATTTTCAGCTCTATAAAAACGATTGGCATTGCAACCAACAGGGAAAAGGCGGCGGACCAGTTGATCCAATCAATGAATGATAAGCTTGATTTTCACCGAAAACGCCTGGCCCAGGTCTCCCAAAAGTCTGTCCTGCTGGTATTGGGAATCAGCAACGACTCCATGCGGGATTTGTACGGCGTCGGCCCGAAAACCTATTTAGGTGAAATGTTGGCCCTGGCTGGCGGAAGGAATATTCTTGCTAAGACCAAGGGGCAATACCCCAAAGTTTCCAAGGAATTCATTATTTATGAATCTCCGGAAATCATCATTGAAGTGGGCCCGAAAGACATACTTTCCAGGGAGGCATCGAAAAAAAGAAGACAGGGATGGGAGAGATTCTCCACCATTCGCGCGATAAAAAATAAAAACATCCATTTCATCGGCACCGATTACGTTCTCATTCCCGGTCCGCGTCTGCTAAATATCATCGATGACTTCGTAAAAGCCATCCACCCGGAAATCGGTTCCAACGACTCGTCACTCGCCGAAAAAGCGGGGGGCTCTCGGCAATGACAAATGCCATCCTGCAATTAGAAGACGTTTCCTTCGCTTACGACCGCGACCCTGTGGTGAAACACCTTTCCATGCGGGTCGAACCAGGCGAGTTTATCGGCATTCTCGGACCCAATGGATCGGGCAAGTCCACTTTATTGAAATTACTGGGAGGCATTCTTAAACACGATTCCGGAAACGTTAAATTCCGGGAAAAAGATCTTCATGGTTATAAAAGAAAGGTTCTTGCGCAATCGATTGCCTGGCTTCCCCAGGAACATGAGATGGTATTTCCTTTCCGGGTAGCTGAAATTATTCTGATGGGCCGACACCCTTATCTGTCACCCTGGACGTTTGAAGGCCAAAAGGATTTTGATATCGCAGACAGGGCGATGAGAACCACGGAAACCACGCATTTATCCGAACGGCAATTCAACGAAATCAGCGGCGGCGAAAAACAACGCGTGATGATGGCTTGCGCCATCGCTCAGGAACCGGAGGTGATGCTGTTGGACGAACCCACCACTGCCTTGGACATTAAATACCAATTGGAAATTTTAAATATCCTTCTGGATCTGAATCGTAATAACGGCATGACACTGATCCTGGCCATGCACGATCTGCATCTGGCATCTAAATATTGCCGCCGGCTGATCCTCATCGACAAGGGAAATATCGTTAAGGACGGAACCCCGGAGGAGGTGCTTCAAAAAGGAATACTTGAAACCGTTTATGGGGTACAATTGAAAATTTTGCGCGACCCCGATGATGGAAGCGTCATGATATCGCCGGAGTCGCCATGCATACGTTAACCTTGCCTATGATGAACCGCCAAAGATATTTTTCTTCCCTTGCATTGTTCACCGTCTTTTTTCTGGCGACTCTTGCCATCGCTCCATTGATCGGCGCATCGAAAATCAGTCTCATAAAAGCATTATCAAGTGAAATCGATTTCGCCGATAACGTGGACGCCAATATTTTATTTCTTGCGCGTTTGCCCAGAATTCTCCTTGCGGCCATAACGGGCGCATCTTTGTCCGTGGCGGGTGCGGTGTTCCAGGCCATTTTACGGAACGATCTCGCCGCCCCAATCACATTGGGGGTTTCCAGCGGTGCGGCGTTTGGGGCTGTGCTGGCCATCAGCCTGGGCTTTTCATTTTCTTTTATGGGATTTTCAAGCATTCCCCTGGCCGCATTCCTGGGAGCCATCATGGCCGTCTCCCTTGTATTCGGTCTGGTGAAAACCCGGCAGGGAGAATTGCCCACGTCCATTGTTCTCCTGGCGGGTGTCACGGTCAATTTCTTTTTCGCGGCGCTGGTCATGTTCATCCATTATCTTTCGGACGTGACACAATCCTTTCGCATCGTTCGATGGCTTATGGGTGGATTGGATATCACCGATTACCAAACTGTTTTTTCAATTTGCCTTCCGGTATTTATTGGAATCGCCATTCTGATGTACATAGCCAGGGATTTAAATTTAATCAGTTCCGGGTCACAGTCCGCAATGAGCCGCGGAGTCGACGTGCCCAAAATTCAAAAAATCGGATTGGTCAGCGCCTCTCTGGTTACCGGCGCGGTGGTGGCAACCAGTGGTCCCATTGGATTTGTTGGACTGGTCGTCCCGCATATCGTCCGTTTGCTCATTGGCCCGGACCAAAGAATATTGATTCCTGCTTCGATGTTATTCGGGGCGAGTTTTTTAATCATTTGCGACACCGTTGCGCGAACCATCATCGCGCCAACGGAAATTCCCGTAGGAGTCATCACCGCCCTTATTGGTGGTCCGTTTTTTGTGTGGTTGCTCAGACGAAAACGATAAGGAAAGGCAAATGAAAGCTAAAACATTAATGATTCAAGGAACCGGGTCCGGTGTCGGCAAAAGCATTATCACCGCAGGATTCTGCCGACAGTTTTTTCTGGATGGCTGGCGGGTGGCTCCGTTCAAGGCACAAAACATGTCGCTGAATTCTTTTGTCACCGAAGACGGCGGAGAGCTAGGCCGGGCCCAGGCTTATCAGGCCGAAGCCTGCGGCATCAAACCTCACGTCAACATGAACCCTATCTTGCTGAAACCCAGTGGCGATAATATGTCCCAGGTCATCGTCATGGGAAAAGTGACTGAAAACCGCGATGCCAAAAATTATTACGCCAATCACAAGAGACATGAAACGGAAGTGAAAAAAGCCTTCGATCATCTAAGCCGGGAATACGAACTGATTGTTTTGGAGGGCGCGGGCAGTCCTGCCGAAATCAACCTGAAACAATGGGATCTCGTCAACATGCCCATGGCCCAAATGGCCAAAGCGCCTGTCATTATTGTGGGAGATATCGACCGGGGCGGCGTGTTTGCCTGGATGAAGGGGACATTTGATCTCCTGGAGCCAGAGGAAAAAGACCGCGTGGCCGGATTCATCATCAACAAATTTCGCGGCGACCCTGATCTATTGACTCCGGGTTTGCGTCAGTTTGAAGACATGGTTCATAAACCGATCCTCGGAGTCATTCCCTATTGCCGCGACCTGTTTGTCGATGAGGAAGACGCGATTCCCACAGAGGCCTATCCTTCAGCGCAAAATGGATCGGGAAATCTGGATGCCGCCGTCATTTGGTATCCGCGAATCTCCAATTTTACCGATGTCTCTCCCCTGGCGGCGGACCCTTCGGTGACTCTGCGCTATGTGTCTAATCGGGCTCAATTGGGGAACCCCGATCTTATCATCCTGCCGGGAAGCAAAAATACTCTTGACGATGTAGAGTTTCTCAAACGCCAGGGACTTGCCGAGGCCATTTGCGACCGCTTTCACTCTGGCTCGATTATTTTAGGAATCTGCGCAGGTTTCCAAATTCTCGGAAAAACCGTAAGGGACCCTTACAACATGGAAAGCCGCCAGACTGAAGTCTCTGGTCTCAACCTGTTGGATTTCGAAACCACCCTGTTGACGCAGAAAAAAACTCGCCAGGTTCGGCAAACGACGTTATCCAGTCCGTTATTTCAAGCAGGACTGCCCATCGAAGGGTATGAAATCCATATGGGAGAAACAGAATTCAAAACGGAGTATCTCCCATTGTTTGGAACCCCGAATGGGAATCATCCGCTTCACCTCGGCCTCACTAACCATGAGGGTACTCTTGTGGGAACTTACGTTCATGGTTTTCTGGACAACGAGGAAGTGAGAATTTCCTTTCTCCAACATATCCGAATTCTTAGAGGTCTTCCGGCCCCAAATGACACTTTTAATTATAAGGCATTCCGTGAGCAAAATTTAAACCGCTTGGCGAAACTGGTGAGTGCTTCCGTGGATATGAAAAAGGTAAAAGAAATCATTAATGGCACATGGTGAAATTTTATCAAGATTGAATCAAGTGTCACAAATACATTTTTAGTTGTTTGAATATGAAATCCAAATTGTTTTTCAGACATATCAAGCATAATATCCTCAAGTACACCGTCGCTCTTTCGGCGGCCGTGCATTTTATCGGCATTATATATTTTCCTTCATGGGGAACGGTCCCTGACCTTCTAAAGGAAAAGGTAATCAAGATAAAAACCGTCGTGGAAAAACCCGAAAAACTGGTTGATAAAAAACCTCCTGAACCAGAAATGAAAAAGCCGCGGGAAATAGTTAAACCCAAAAAGGAACCTGAACCCATCGCCCCAAATTACAGACAAAAATCTCCTATGATAAAATCCGCCAAAGCCGTCACGCCCTCTCCTGCCGAAGAAAGAACTCCTGTACCGATTCATCACTCGAAACAAATTTTCCTGCCGGTGAAGGCGATTCAACAAGGTGCTTCTATCCCCCATCCAATCGCAAGTCTTCAAATAATGGCTGAAATGAAAATTCCTTCCACAATCACACCAAGCCCCCGCCGGCAACAGACGGATACACCTCTGGTTGATTCATCAAATGCACTCAAGGAGCTTGAGGTAATCGAATCATTTTTAAATATTACCCAAATAAATACTAGTAGCCCAAACAGGCAGGTAGTGAATTCTTCGGAAGTTCCATCTCCACACCCAACCATCCAAAGAAAATATTTCACGCAAGTGGCTATGATCGACCGGTCCAAAACACCCCGTGTTACTTTTTCCAATTCAAATGGAAATTTTTCCAGACTTAATGCCAAATCGGTTCAAATATTCTCGCCTGCCAGTTTTGAAGTAAAAATTTCTATTCCATCACCGGCGTCTGAAGTTAATATTGCCACGGGGAACAAAAAGTTAAAAATTAACCCGCTCATTTTGGCGCATAACATTCATCCTCTCAATCAGGGCACACCCGCCGCTCCCACAAGGAGGGAAAGTTTTGAATCGAGAGTTGTTTCAGTACCTAAAGCAGGAATTAAAGTTCGTTCCCCACATGATTTGGATTCCGTCCTATCGACTCCAGGCCAGCGGATTATTCCAGTTGTCGGAGGCTATTCCAACCCTTCATCGAGAACAACAACCCTTATGCAAATGGCTTCAATACCAGCCGGGTTTTCCGAAGAAACAATTAGCGGTAATACCCAAACCCATGGCAACAAACCTTCGGGAAAAAATAATTCGGCGGGTGGAACCAACGGAAACTCGGCTGATCAAATGGGAAAAATCAAAAAGGCATTTTCATCGCAGGTTTGGACAAAAATTGCCCAGTCGAAATATTACCCGCGCCTTGCGCGCAAACGCGGATTCGAGGGAGAGCCTGTGGTCGCCTTCACCCTGGGAGGTACCGGTGACCTTCTGGAAGTTTCTATTAAAAATCCCTCGCAGTATAAACTGTTGGACGAAGCGGCTCTCGAGGCAGTGAAATCGGCAAGCCCCTATCCGCCAATTCCTGAACTCCTGCAAATGAAAACAATTAGGTTCAAATTGCCTATATCCTTTACACTGGAGGAGCCATGAATTCTAAAATTAAATTCACATTAATTTGTTTATTCCTGACATTGGGATTTTGGGCCACGAACGCCCACGGTGAAATTCTACAGCTTGACAGTGATTTCAATGGCAAAATGGACCAATGGCACGAAATATCTGATGATGGCAAGATCGTCAAAATTGAATACGATACCAATGGCGACGGAAAACTGGATCAGGTTGATATTTATGACGGAAATAAAAAACCCATTCTGGTCAAGCTGGACAGGAATTTCGATGGGGTATTGGACCAGTTTCAGTTTTATACCAAATCATTTGTATTGGAACGTGTCGAAAAAGACTCCAATTTCAGCGGGATGATTGATATGAAGGAATTTTACAACGCCAATGAAAAAATTACTCGAAAAGAAGTTGATAAAAACATGGATGGGAAAATGGATGTTTTTCAATTTTTCAATGAAGATTCAAAACTGATCCGGGTGGAATATGACACTGACTATAATGGAAAAATTAATCGCTGGGAATATTTTAAAGGGGATGAGATCCTTCAATCAGCCGCTTTCGATTCGAATGGAGACGGCAAACAGGATCAATGGCAATATTTTTCCAAATCCACCAAGCTAGAAAAAATTGAGTATGACACCAACTTCGATGGCAAGGTGGACCGCTGGGAATATTTCGATTCTCCCGGCGATTTGGTTCGAGTTGAACTGGATAGAAATTACGACGGCATAACAGATATGATTAAACGTAAATAAAAGGAGTTGAAATGCAATTCGTACGTTGGCAAAGCTTTCTTTTCATTTTATTCATCACCTCCTGCGCCCCACAACCCACCAAAGAGGTTCCGGCTGAGTTTCAACTGGGACAAAAACATTTCCACAAAATCTGTTCCAATTGTCATGGACCAGACGCTATGGGCAAAGAAACGAAGGCTCCAAGTCTCATCGACGCGGATTATATTCAGGAAACTTTTTCTGACGAGGAAATTGTCCAAGCCGTGATCGATGGGACCGATAAAATGCCCTCGCAACGGAAAAAGGTTTCAGATGAGGAACTAAAAGAAATCATCAAATACCTGCGGTATTCCCAGAAGGCCGCAAACCTTGTCGCGATGGATGAAGACGAGGAAGAAGAAACCATCATGGAAGAAGATTCGGAAACATCCAAGGGATGATTTGGTTCGTCCCCTGGCCCGGCCTATCCTTGACACGCACCTGATTTTTGGCTAGATTTATCCATTCTGTAAAACAGATTCACATTCCTGTCGCACAAAATTGTCCACATCCGGAGAAGACAATACAATGTCCCAAAATGAAAGTTATATACAATCCCTTTTCGCCCAGCGTCTGGGAGGGGATCAATTTGGCAAAGATACAACCATATACAAATTTGAAAAAATAAAACGGGCAAAACGCGCCGCATTGAAAGCCAATCCAGACAAGGAATTATTCGATATGGGCGTCGGCGAACCGGATGAAATGGCCTATCCGGGCGTTATCGAGGTTCTTCAAAAGGAAGCGGCAAAACCGGAAAACCGGGGTTACACCGACAATGGAATCCAGGAGTTCAAGGAAGCCGCCGTCAATTACATGGATAAGGTATTTGGCGTTAAAGGCTTGAATCCCGACATACACGTCAATCACACGATTGGCTCCAAGCCCGGTCTGGCGATGTTTCCCGCAATCTATATCGACCCAGGCGATGTGGTTCTGATGACGGTTCCCGGTTACCCCGTGATGGGAACCCATGCGAGTTTTCTGGGTGGGGAAGTCGTCAATCTTCCGTTGTTGAAGGAAAATAAATTCCTTCCCGACCTGAAAAGCATCGACCCAAAAATCCTTGAACGCACTAAAATTCTTTACCTCAACTATCCCAACAACCCCACCGGTGCAACGGCTACGCGTGAGTTTTTTGAAGAGGTGGTGGAATTCGCCCAAAAGAACAAAATCGTCGTTATCCAGGACGCGGCCTATGCCGCTCTCACCTACAATGGCAAACCGCTGAGTTTTCTATCCGTTCCCGGAGCAATGGAAGTGGGGGTCGAGTTTCATTCCCTGTCAAAGGCTTATAACATGACGGGGTGGAGAATCGCCTTTATTGTCGGCAATGAACTGGTGGTCAAAGGATTCGCCCACGTAAAGGACAATGTCGATTCGGGCCAATTTGCCGCAATCCAGAAAGCGGGAGTTTATGCCCTCGACCACCCGGAGATCACACGTGAAATTCTGGAAAAATATCGCCGGCGATTGACCCTCATGGTGGACGTTCTCAATTCAGTCGGATTCAACGCAACGCTTCCGGGGGGTTCGTTCTTTCTTTATGTCAAAGCGCCCAAGGGAATTGAAGGGGGTGAAGAATTTAATACCGCCGAGGATTTTTCTCAATTTCTAATTAAAAAAATGTTGATCTCCACCGTGCCCTGGGATAATGCCGGAAACTACGTGCGTTTTTCGGCGACATTCGCGGCGAAGGATACGACCGATGAAACCAGAATCATGCAGGAAATAAAAAACAGGCTTTCTTCGGTAAAGTTTGTTTTTTAATTATTACAGGTCATGCAAGGTATCCCTGTCATGTCCGTTATGGCATATATTGGAATTGGTTCCAACCTTGGTTCTCCGCTTGAGAACTGTCAACGGTCCATAGCCCTGCTTGAAGAACATCCCCGAATAAAAGTCATCGCGCGTTCTTCATTTTATGAAACTGAGCCTGTTGGCCCCACAAATCAAAACTGGTTCCTAAATGCCGTAGCCGAAGTGTCCACGGAACTGGAACCCATTCCCCTGCTGGAAGGGTTGTTGGAGATTGAGGGTTCTATGGGAAGAATCCGCAATGAAAAATGGGGACCGCGTATTATTGATTTGGATCTTTTGCTTTATGAGGGTAGAGTTTTAAAGAATAGCCGCCTTGAAATTCCTCATCCGGAAATGACTCAAAGACGTTTTGTGCTGGCCCCCCTGGCTGAATTAGCGCCGGATTTGGTTCATCCCCTGGAAAAAAAAACCATCCAACAACTTTTGTCCGAATTACCTGGGGACAAAAAGGTTGTCCGGCTTTAACCGCTGACCAGAGAGTCCAGGTCAATCACTTCCGTTTTACCCATTGCTTCCTGCATCAAGTCCTGCCAGGGGAACTTAGATTCGTCCCTTTCCAGTTTATCTATCCGGCTCCTGGTGGCGGGACGCGAAGGCATAAAAACGGAGCAACAATCCGGCGCTGGTTCGATGCTGATTTCATAAGTCTCGATCTTTCTCGCATGGGCAATGATCTCTTGCTTGTCCATCCCGATCAAAGGACGAAACACGCTGATGGGAACAACGCAGGAGACCGCCGCCAGGTTTTCCAAGGTCTGGGAAGCCACCTGCCCCAGGGATTCGCCTGTTACCAATCCCAGGCATTTGATTTTTTTCGCCAGCTCCTGACCGATGCGATACATCATCCGGCGATACAAGACCACCCTGTTTTCAGGTGAACAATGGTCGCGGATGGCCACCTGAATATCCTGAAAGGGAACCACATAAACCCTTCCCCGCGATTGGTAGCGGTTGAGAATTTTGGAAAGTTTGAGGACTTTATCCAACCCTCCCCTTCCCAAAAATGGTTGGTTGTCGAAAAAAATAAAATGCACCCTGCATCCCCGGCGCATCATAAAAAACGATGCGACCGGACTGTCGATTCCACCTGAAAGGAGACTCAACACATTCCCGGAACAACCAACGGGCAATCCCCTGATTCCAGGAATCCGGTGATCAAACAAGACCGACTCTGCACGTCCGATCTCTAATTCAATAACAATTTCCGCTTCCTTGATATTAACAACCAGCCCCTTTTCTGCAAGGGCGGCCATGATCCGGGATCCGACCTCAAAATTAATTTCGGGCGATGTTTTATAAAACGATTTATCCGTCCTTTGAGTGCGAACGCAAAATTTAAGTTCGTCCCCAGAGCGAAGGTGCGGTTCGATCAATTGGATCCCCAAAGCCGCCATTTCCTCAAAATCAGGATTCACCTGATAACCAACGCTGAAAGAGGCGATGCCGGGAACATAAGCCAGGCGTTTGGCGCATTCATCCGCAAGCGGGGCGGGGCTATCGATCATGACCCTGCCTCTGGGAAGACGAAAACGAACGCCATCCAACCCATCCAGAGCACGCTTGATATTGTTAAGGAGACAGTTCTCAAAATATTTTCTATTACGCCCCTTGAGGCCAATCTCATCATAGCGAATCAGGAGGGTTCTAAATTCGGTCATCGGTTACAGCACCCTTGCCATGAAAAGTTGGATACAGCGCCTCGTAGGCCCTGGCGAATTCGTGCAGAAACCGATCCACCTCTTCAATAGTATTCTGACGGCCAAAAGAAATTCTCAAACTGCACCGGGCCTCTTCCACCGTCCGCCCTATCCCGGTGAGTATTTTGGAGGGTTCTTTTGTGTGAGCGCTACAGGCGCTACCCAGGCCTACAAAAATATTTTGTCCTTCCAGATGATGCAACAGCACTTCGCCTTCAACAGGAGGAAAACTAAAATTAACAATTGCCGGGGATTGACGCCTCACATCGTCCACCGTCAGTGAGTTGAATAGGAGATGGAATGTTTCCAATCGTTCGGACAATTCCTTCAATCCATCAATAAGATGGCGGTATAATTTGTTCAAATGGGTCTGGGTTTCCTGCGTCCGGTCAACGGCAAGTTGAAGGGATTTTGCCAATCCCAGAATCAGAGGCGTCGGCAATGTGCCCGACCGGACACCATCTTGTTGATTCCCGCCGTGAATCTGGGGAGTCAAAATCAACCGTGAATCATAGATCAATAAACCGATTCCCTTAGGCCCGTTGATTTTGTGACCTGAAATGGAATAACCGGCAAGGCCGGGCCATAGGTTCGTGGAAATAACAAGTTTACCGACCGCTTGAGCTCCATCCAGAAAGATTCTGGTTTGAGGAGAGCCATTTTTGACAGCCGTCAATAAACTTTCCGTATCCTGGACCGTCCCCAATTCGTTGTTCACATGCGACAGGCAAAGTAACCGGACGCGTTCATTTTTTAGCAACGGTACGGCCTCGGACAAATCGAGCCGTCCCTCTTTCTGGAATGCCAACAAACTCAAAGGTTCATTGCCAAATTGCGAAAAATAATTCAACGTGGCGGTGACGCTGGGATGTTCCAGTCCCAGGAAAGCCGTTTTTTTATCAGGAAAACAAATTCCCTTAATAAAAAGGTTATTCGATTCACTTCCGCCGCTGGTAAATATCAGTCGATGAGTGGAAGGTATATTCAAGCAGTCGGCGATATCCTGCTCCGCTTTTTCGATGCGCTTTTTGGCGTCGAGGCCGATCCGGTAAACCGCGCCCGAATTGGCAAGATCCCGCCGCATGGAATCCTCGATGACTTTAATCACTTGAGGATCCATAGGAGTGGTCGCCGCGTTATCAAGATAAATCATTTCAGCTTACCCGCTCCCTGACTTTATGATTTGTAGGGAGGCAAAAAACTCTGGGCCATCCCGATTTGATCCATGATCCTGGCAACGATGAAGTCTATCAGATCATCCATCGAATTCTGCCCCTGATAGAATCCGGGAGACGCCGGTAGAATCAAAGCCCCAGCTTGATCCAGGGTAAGGAGATTTTTCAGGTGGATCGTGCTGAACGGGGTTTCCCTGGGAACGACAATCAACTTTCTTTTTTCCTTAAGGGTCACGTCCGCCACCCGTTCGATCAAGGTTTCTGAAACGCCGGAGGCGATTCTGCCAATTGTGCCCATACTGGCGGGTATGATTATCATAGAATCTAACGAAAACGACCCACTGGCGATCGAGGTGTTGATGCGGGAGTTTTTGTAAACAGTGACATTGCCGCCGGCGAAATAGGAAACTTTTAAGCCCAACTCAAGGTTCAACAATTCCGCTCCCCGCTCCGAAACGATGACATGGAGTTCCGCATTCGATTGCAGACAATCGAACAGACGTTTGGCATAGCACACTCCACTCGCTCCCGTTATTGCCAGCACAAATCGTTTCATCATTTATCCTGTCCAAAAATTAGTGCCGTAACTTCGCCGCGTAATATTTCGTGTACTTCCTCAAGAGGAGGCGCGGTGTCAATTCTCCGGATGACCGAGTCGTTAAGGGAATCAAAAATACCTTGTACTTTTTGCAAATAATCCAATCTTTCAAAAGTACTTTGTTCGGTCCGCGATTTTTGAATTCTTTCCAAACATTTTTCAGGGGAGGTCGTGAACAGGAACACAAGATCAGGTTTTGGGGCAAACGCCTCATTTTCGCGGCAAATCCTCAGTGGGTCCAACCCCAACGCCCCTTGATAAGCCGCCGTGGAATAATAATATCGATCCAGAATCACGATATTATTATTCGCCATACTAGGCTTAATATTGTTTTCCACATCCTCTTTGCGGTCATTCATAAACCAGGACAATTCCTCCTCAGGGCCTACATCGCCCCTTCCCTCCGTCAGGAGTTTTCGGATTTTCATTCCCCACGTCCCCTTTGTGGGCTCAAACAGCCTCCTTACAGGGGCTCCTTTCGATTCCAAATAATCCCCAAGCAGTTGGCAATGGGTGCTTTTCCCCGTGCCGTCGATCCCCTCAAAAACAATTAAATAACCCTGGTCGAGTTTCAAAATTTCCTCATTGCATATGGAAACGGCCTATTTTATACGAGTCTAGTAAATAATCCAATCAGACACAACCGGTATCGTCCATCGCAAAACAAAAAGCCGCCCACCGGAAGGTGGACGGCTTATAAAGCAGTTTAGCTAGAGCCTGTCGTCAAATTCGCCAAACCATCAATTATTATCTGGGTACTGCCCCGGAATCTGCCACGAATCGTATATTTCGTCGTCGCGAGCCTGCTACGCGGGAGTAAA
>JADFGI010000296.1 GCA_022567815.1 Nitrospinota bacterium | reverse complement strand
TATTGAGGACGCATACCAGCAAGCCGTCGCAATTAACCTAAGTGATATTGGAAAAAACGATGAATGAGAATAATAAAAAGCGTGGTGCTTCGCCGGACCAAATGGCGGACTGGGAATCACTACCGCAAAAAGAAAAACAGCGGCAATTAAAAGCGTCAAAAGAGGTTATAGGGGTTATGGATCAATTCATGGTTTCGGACCCAGATTTTCTCCGCAAAGAGGGAGTTATGATTGGCTATATGAAGGCAAAAGTATTTACTTCCGTCCCACCTGAGCAATGGGCCGCGCTGGCACGATCTCTTTACAATGGCATTACAGCGAGATTAAATTGATTGTAATAAAACCTTTTCAACTCTGACAAAAATATGAACGCGAAAACCAAAAAAATCGAGATTTTATACAAACACGATAAGGAAGTCAGGGACTGGATGGCGCGGCAATTGCCAGGACAGGCAGTTGACGAAATTGAAAAGTACACAGCATTAGGCGTTACTTCTGATGGTGAAATAATCGCGGCCTTTTTATTCTATAACTATTTCAAGGCGTACGGAACAATGGAGCTTGGCATGGCGACTACCAGCCCGATGTGGGCCAATAAGGAAACGATGGCGGGATTATTCGGCTACCCTTTTTACCAGTTGGGAGTGAATAAATTATGGGCGGCAATTGCGGCTGACAATGTAAAAGCAATCAAGACGGCGGAGCATGCGGGTTTCAAACGTGAGACAGAATTAGAAGACCATTATGGACCAAATAAGCCTGCCGTGCTTTTAAGAATATTGAGAAGAGAATTTATTGGATCGCCCGGAAAGGGAGAAACATTCTCACAGAATGTCCACTGATAAGTAGATTCAAACAGGCCAAGGATGGCCGAATTTTAACCTCCACGGATGGAGAAAACCATGATAGTCGAGAATGATCTAAGAATAGTCGAATGGATTGAACAGCAGGCAGACTTTAAAAAAGCATTCGGCTTAAAGCACGTTGATTGCTTCGGCGGCGCACCTAAAGCACCCGAAGTCCCCGACCCTGCGGTAACAGCCGCCGCGAATGCCGCCGCCAACAAAGAAACGGCCACGGCACAATCTTTCCTGAATAACGTCAACCAGACCAACCCATTCGGTTCGATAGAGTTTCAAGGGTTTAAAGACCCTGAAACCGGGTTGCAGAGATTTCGTTCCGATACCACGCTGAATCCAACAGGGCAAGCGGCTTTTGACGCGGAGCAGGACGTTCAACTGGGAACCAATAGGCTGGCCGCTGGTCAAATCGAGCGTATTGGCGAAGCGGTCAAAGACCCTTTCACTTTTGAGGGATTGCCTGCCGCGCCAACTGCCGGGCTGGAAGGGCGGCAAAGGGCGGAGGATGTGAAGTTTGGCAGTCTTTCGCGAAGGCTTAACACAAGGTTTGACCGTGACGAGGACTTGTTAAGAGGCCGTCTGGCAACGCAGGGGATCACTGGTGGCAGTGAGGCTTTCAGTAATTCGCTACAGGATTTTAATTTCGCCAAGAATGACGCTTTTGAAGGCGCGGCGGCGCAGGCGGTTGCGGCTGGCGGCGCGGAGCAAAGCAGGCTTTTTGGTTTGCAGGGTTCGGAAAGAGAGCGGGCCATTCAAGAGAGGCAGTTTCTTAGACAGTTACCGCTCAATGAAGCAACGGCGTTGCTACGCAGTGGCGGTGATATCGGCATTCCTCAATTTGGCGGACCGGCGCAGACTGCTATTGCGCCTACGGATTTCCTCGGCGCACAAGCGTTATCCTCCAGTATTGCTCAACAAAATTACCAGTCCCAGTTAGAGTCAAGTTCAGCGTTGAACTCAGGATTATTCGGGTTGGGCGGTTCGGCTCTTGGAGCCGGGGCCACATATTTCGGGTTGGCGGCATTTTGATTATTCATTTTTCAGGGGGGAAAGACTCGTTAGCGGTCTTGCACCTTTACAAAGATAAAGATGTGATTGTTCATTTTGTCGATACCGGAGCCGTTTATCCACACGTTGTGGAGTTTGTTCACGATATTTGCAAAAAGTGGAAGATGAATCTAAAAGTCATCAAGCCGAAAATGGTTATCGAGGATTACCATAAAACTTATGGCCTCCCTTCGGATATGGTTCCGACTGAGCGATCACCGGAGAAAATGGTTTTCAGGAAAGCCGATGGCGAGCAGAAGATTCAATCCCACATGCAATGCTGTTTAAATATGGTCTGGTTGCCAATGAGAGACGCGATCCTCGCTGAAGAAGATAAGAGGGTGATTCGTGGAATAAAAAAATGCGATGAACATGGGACGGTGCCGGATGGTCATGTTGATGAATTTGGCATTCAATATTTTTTCCCTATCTGGGATTGGTCGGATCAAGACGTTTTTGATTACCTTAAAAAAAATAACGTATCGCTCCCAAAACATTATGAGCAAGTTAATTCCAGCTTTGATTGTTGGCTTTGCACCGCGCACCTTGCAAGTCCTACGGCAAAGGGGAGAATAGAATGGACCAGGAAGAACCATTATAAAGACCTGTGGCCGGAGTTAAAGCGCAGGTTTCAGGCCGTGCGTAGGGCAGTCGAAGAGGAGCAAAAAATAATTGACCGTGCTATGCAAGCGGTTCCGCTCTACAGCGGCGTACAGGATTTTCAGGAACGACAGAAAAAGCTGAAGGAACAGAAGTAGGCCAGGGAAGGCCAATTTACAACTCCAAGGAAGGAAATTTTTCAATGGCAAAACTAATTGATTTTACAGGCGGTCAAAAACAGCAACCGTTAGGCGGCGATTTGATTCGCAATATTCAACTGAAACAGCTTTTGGAGCGGAGCCGGAAGCGTCCTCCCATTCTTTCAAAAGCACAAGGCTTCGCTCAATTGGGCGGTGACGCTATTGACGTGTTTACGCTCATGCGGCTCAGGGCGCAGTTGGAGGCGAAGGATAATGAGCGGACAGATGCCGTCAAGGATTTCGGCGCATCAATCTTTGGCAAGGGTGGGCGTTCGCAAATCGACCCTGGCTTTCAGGCATTAGTAGATCGTTCTGATATAGAACGAGGTCCGCAAGCGTTTGGGCCATTGCCCGCCAGGCTTGCACTGGGGAATGGAAATGTTTCCCCCAACTTCCCTAAGAACCAACAGAATACAAATCAAGCGTTGTCCCTCGGGCCTAACAGGTTATCGCCTCCGGCTAACTTAGCTCAATCAGCCAGACCCAATTTCATTACCAACATTCCACCAGAGCCAATAAGACCACCAGGACCATTGAGTCAACGCCTCCAACAATTTAATGCCTTGGTTAAAATCAATCCGAATGCGGCTCTTAATTTTGCGATTCAACACGACCCCAGCAGGCGGCAACAGGAAAGCATTTTTGCAAAACCTGCCATCAGGGATTTCACGCCTGATTCGGTAAGGGCGTTTCAGCAGTCAAGAAACGCGGGTGATTTGAGACGCAATCCTAATGCTCCTTCCAGTCAGGTAATTTCTGCGCTGATACCCACCATTTTGGGCGGCCTTGATTTCAACAATCCGCAGGAACTGATTAAAGGATTGCAGACCATTCAGGCGGCTTCCAGCGCGTTGAGTAATCCCGACCAGGCGCAATTGAGCAAGGTTCTGGAGATCATTGAGCAGAATCAAAGGGCGGCCCCGCCCGTGAAACCCGGAGAGCCAGGGTTCTTGAGCCAGGGTCTTAACTTTGCCAAAGAGAAAGGGATTCAACTCAAGAATTTCTTGATAGAACGTTTCAAGAACGGCATTCCCGATCCGCAGGAGATTCAGGATTTCTTTAACAACGAAGTTGCGCCCAAGGCAACTTCATTATCTGATCGCCTCTTTGATGGCTTCCAGAACTTTCAACCCGGCCCATTAAGCATTGGTCCGGGCAATGTCAACAGGAGTGCTGGTAGGAACCAAGGAAACGTTTCTGTGGAGGATAGGGAAGTGTTTGAGTTTGAACCGAATGCTGTGATAGACGAAAACGGCTTTTTCTATAAACCAAATGCTACCACACCTGGCGGAAAACAATTTATTAGGGACCGTGCTACTGGGCGGAAATTGAGATCGTCAAATTTTAAATAGGTTCGTCATGGACGGGAGTAAGAATTTTTAAGAATAATTGATACTCCTCTTTCGTTTCACAAACAGGATCTAGCCCAAACTTGTCATTAAGGTGGTCCATTACAGTTTCATTTGGTTTTAATTGGTCGTTTTCTTTTCTGGATTTAAAGGTTTCGACACTAA
>JADFGI010000295.1 GCA_022567815.1 Nitrospinota bacterium | reverse complement strand
GCCAGAACGTTGTCCTCCTTCCACCGATTCATTTTTTTATCGATTTCTTCCAGCTTGGTGCGAATCACCTTTTCAAGTTTGGGATCAATATTTTCCTGAATTTTTTCCAGGGAATCCCGGCTGTTTCTCACCGCTTCATGTAAACTTTCCTCGATTTCCTCCTCAAGAGCCTCCTTGCGCGACTCCACATGCTCGGTCAGGATATCCAGCTTCCCTCTCAATTCTGTTATGATGCGGAAATTTTCCCGCGCCTGTCTGATCTCTCCCTCAAAATTATCAGGGGGAAGTGAATTTTCGGCTTCCATCTATAAAATTCCTTTGTAAAAGCCCCAATGAACGACTCCTCTTCGGAGGGCGAACCCCAACTACGTGGGGAGGAAGCTTGGGCCTGAATACATACAAGGGGTAAAGCTAACGCCTGCCTTCCTGCGTAGCAGGCTTATCCTCCCCTGTAAGGGGCTCCCCGTGTAACGGGGTCACTTGAGGAGACTGGCAATCGCCGCCTCCATTTCTTTATACCGTCCTTCACCGAAATGAGTGTAGCGAACCATTCCCTTTTTATCTATCAAATAAAAGGCCGGCCAGAAGCGATTTTTATACGCCCGCCAGAGTTTGAATCCATTATCAAGGGCAATGGGATACGTCAAACCATGTTTTTTTACCGCATTTTTTACATTATTTGAGTTTCGTTCAAACGCAAACTCCGGCGCGTGAATCCCCAAAACCACAAGGCCCTCCGCCGCAAATTTCTCATACCAACTTTGCACGTAAGGAAGAGTGTTGACGCAATTGAAGCAGGAATAGGTCCAAAAATCCACGAGGACCACTTTCCCACGCAGTTCCTGCATGGACTTGATCTCCTTCGAATTGATCCAATTGGCCAGCCCTGAAAATTCAGGAGCGGGATATAGGGTCGGCAAGGGAGATGAATCCGTCTTGACGGAGTGAGCTATTGAAGGATTAACCCAAAAAAGAAATAGAAACGTAAAGGGCAATGTCACAAATAAAACGTTTCGTATGCCCTGTAACAAGGTTGCCTTCCCATTTACCGTTAGAGAGTAAGCGGAAATTTCTCCTGATTTCGTGGTTGATGAAATGAACTTGGGAAGATTCATAAATTATTTCCTTTTTGAAAGAATCCATATTCAGACACAAGAAATCCTTCTGCGCCTTACAGCCAAACGCAACAAGAAAAAGGATGCCAACACAAGAACCAGATCCTCGGCCACCGTCAATATCGTTAGAGGGCGAATAAAAAATACGCCAAAACATCCGCAATTTGGGACAGACACTCCACGAATTAAAGTGATCGCCGCCCACAATGTAAATATAGAGTGCAACATAAAAGAACTCAATGCCCCTCGAACCAGGGTCTTGTCCCGAAACAGCCATTCGGCTATTCTCAGTTCAACCAAAACCATGGTGATGGCAACCAAATGCAGACCCCAGCCCGGAATCGCCTGATAAGTGATGAGAACGTCCACAAAACCAGGAACATCCAATAGCTTTCCAATCCCGGTCAGGAGAAGCACCGAGGCTATGAAATACTGCAGAAACCGGAGAACGATTTTATTGGTAATTGACTGTCCAGTCATAAGCGATGAACTCTACATTTAAATTTTCATCAATGGGCTTATCACGGTACCTGTTAATATATGCAATCAATGATGAGGCGGTTTTCGGATTTACAAAATCCTCTTCGTAAAAACGAAAGATCTCCGAAAGGCGGACAAGACCCGCTGTTTCCAGCACTTGAACATGACCGGAATGGTTGACAAACTCCCGCGTCAACATGTCCAGGGTGGCATCCAAATTTTCTGCATGGAAAGGCGTTTGCGGAAGGCGGGGGCAAGCCCTGACCATACAGTTTAGAGCAAAATGGATTCTTGGGTCCCCCAGAGGTCGAATGACATCGTTCTCAAAGTCGTATAACGATATTTCCTTACCCCCAATTTTAAAACGGGTGAATTTAAAAAACTTTGCCCGGACCCACAAACCGTGAAAATCTTCGGGAAAATCGTGCGCAAGGATTCCAACCATCGCGAGCGCATTATAGGAATTAATGTAATAGGCCAATTGATCCTCAAGCGTAGGAAACTTTTCCGGATTTTTCTCCGGACTGACCTCGGCTATATAGGATAAGTATATTTGCAGGGGCACACTGTTTTTTTCCAAATTGTGAAAATCGACGCGTCCTCGCCAATCCACCGAACTCTCCAACACTTGCGCCCATGACCTCAAAGCCAGCTCATCAGAAATATTTTCATTCCCTGTTAGCAACACAGAGGGAGGCTGGACAATCGTTACGCACCCCGCCATTAGCAATGACAATAAGAATATCCAACGGGCAGGAACAACCACAGAATTCCTCCATTTAGGCTTGATAATCGTCACTGCCCCTGGTTCATTTTCATCAAACAGGAACTTCATAATTTTCCACCGGGGCTGGTTTTTTCCTTTTTAATGGATAAAACATAACGATCTCTTTTTCCTCGACAACCGGAATCGGACGCAGGATATAATCGTCGCGTTTGGCATTATGGGCGCACATTGACAAGGGTCCCTCCGGCGTCATGATCATGAAGGAACAGGCATTGATTCTTTCAGGATCAAGATGCCCGGCATCCATAAAATTTTGCACAAAGAACGAAATCTTGTTGGCTTTTCCGCGACTGGCAATAATTTCCCTGCGAATTTCCCATAGCCGGGGTAGATAATACTTCAGCCCCCTCACAAGCCAGGACGGCTGTTTGAAAGCCTCTACAAGATACCGGAAGGCGATGACCCCAAGAGATTCCCGCCGGTCGTGAGTCATATGCTCAAAATCGTTTAAAAAATCCCCCGCCAGGTCAGGATCGTCGATCAGGCTAAAAGCTTTTCCGTTGACTGCAAGGGTGGGGACATAACTATGACATTTTGGATGACCTACGCGAATACCGTCCCAACCCAGTGGATTCCCCGCCCCCTGATCGATCTTTCCTTTAACCGATTCCAGAGAAATCAACTCCTTGCGCTTCCCCAGAACCCCGCGGCCCGTATCCGCCTGAAGCTGAAAGGAAACAAAGCCAACCACATCCGCATTTTCGATGAAGAACCGCACAAGGTTTGGGATTTCCGAAAAGTTTTCCTCATGAACCGTAGTATTAAAAACGACCATCAGCGGCAACCCGCGCACCATTTCGATATATTGTGACCGAATTTTGTTGAGTTCCCTTTCCGTGCTAAATCCTTTTCTACCTTGAGTGAGATCAACATGAAACGCAATATCACTCAAACCGTTTGTCACCAATTCCTCCAGCATCTCCCGATCACATCGGATGCCATTGGTAAATAATGCGGGATGCAATCCAAGTTCCCTGGTATAGCGCACAATTTGCATCAGCTCCCCGCGATCCCGCATCGTCGGATCACCCCCGCTGATCTGAACATTGGTCCCCACACCAAAATGCTTTTTGATCTCATCCAGCCTTCGAAAGACTTCCTGGATGGGAAGGTCCGTCACATCATTGGAACTGGGAGACAGATAACATAACGAGCAGTCGATATTGCAACGCTGACTGATCTCCAGCGACACACAACCGATGCTTCCTTTTCTGCCCAGGATTTGATTCTTGGTGAAAAACTTCCCCATTCTCTCTCTTGTCCGGGCAATAGCCCCCGCCACCGTGTGCATTTCCGTGGCATCCACAATGGAGGCTCGACGAAAAAGTTCGAGCCGTAACCAGAAATCGCTGCACCTCGTTAGCAAACTCGCCCTCCACGCAGGAGTAAATGAACTCCCTGATAAAATAGAAACAAATGATTTTCGCATGAGGCCTCATTTCCGATAATTTATTTAAATTTATTGAAATGTATTGAGTAAAAATGTTTGGTTTGTAATTTTAAATCGAGAATAGGGTCGAGACTTGCAACCATGCCTTACAAAAATTCCATAATATCTGAGAAACTTTGCTTAATTTTTATCTGAACACCAAACATTCGAAATACGGATTGGTTTTCTCCGATCCATGAAAGGGATTTTTACAAAACCAGGCCCGCTCCCAATGGAGAGCTTTGCATAAATGGAGAATCTTCATTAGGAACAACCCTGAACCAACCAAAGACGTCATGGCGAGCCGCCATAGCGGCGTGGCCGTTATAATATTCACAAGCTTTTACCCCTTCAGGGCATGAAGGTTATTGTGGAGATATCACACGTGCCCCGCAGGGATATGTGGTATTTCACCTTTGCCTTCATGCCCCGTAAGGGTAAATCCA
>JADFGI010000294.1 GCA_022567815.1 Nitrospinota bacterium | reverse complement strand
TTCTTTTTTCAACTTGGCTTTTAGAAGGGCTAAATCCCAGATTTCATCGACTGTTTTGTCACTCAACGGGCTATTACGGCCACGCTTCAGCGCTTCGTTAAGCAAGGTGAGCCTGTCTTCTTCTGACAATGCCTTCAACTTTTTTATATCTTCAAACGTGGGCGCGGCCAGAGACGTTATAGTTATCTTTTCGTTTAGGTACGTTTCAGCCATATTTTATTATAGCAGAATATCCTTATCTAAATCCATTTTTAGGCGGAAACCTCCAAGAACCAGAATTGCCCACTCTGTTTCAGGAAAAGATCAAGGCAACCCCAACTGAACCTTGAGAATATGTTCGACATCGATCATTTCATCGGCGGACAGGGCGCCTATTTTGTCTAAAAGACGTTTTTTGGATACGGTCATGATCTGGTCGGCCATGGCTTTGGATGTTTTTTTCCCTATGGTGATATAAGCCTCGCAGGGATAAAGCTTGCCGGTATTGCCAGTGGTGGGAACAACCTGGACTCGGTTCATGTGTTTATTGGAACTGTCGTTGCTGACGATAACAGCAGGGCGGGTTTTCTTGATCTCACCGCCCAAGGAAGGATCGAAATTTACCCACCAGACTTCACCGCGTTTCATCTAATCCATCACTGGCAAGGTTATCAGTCCATTCCTGCGCGGCTTTTTCGCGTTTTTCGTCCTCGGCCATATCGTGGTAGCTTGCATCAAGCTCGCTGTCAACAACATGGGGACGGGCAAGGCGGTCAAGAAACCGGCTGATCCGACCCGGCCCGATCTTGGTGTGTAAACCCCGGTACACTTCTTCAGATATGGTAATGGTTAATTTCTTCTGCATATACGTATTAGTCAACCAGGTAACGGGATTTTGTATGGCTCTAACGCGAGCCCTCGTTATGCCGTTGGTCAGAACCTTCTGCTCTGGGAGCTGGTCCTCCGCCACCCGACCCTTCCCCTCCGCTCATCATGGGTGATCTTGGCCTGCCAAGGGATTCGGATGCGTGTTTGAGGGCTTCGTCGTAATGCCTCAACGCTTCTTGCGCGTGTTGCAGGGATATGGTTGCATGGGTTTTAAGTTGCGCATCGGCATCGGGCATTTTCAGGCTGAATTCCAAATGTTTGACCATCTCCTGAAGATGGAGATACCCCTCTTCGCCATGACCCAACCCGACGCTGGCGTGTCCCCCGGCCTGAGCCCAACCGCTGGAAACCAGTGAAAAGGAAAAAACCATTCCAACAAATCCTATCGAGCAATATTTTAAGTATCGATTCATAATTCCTCCATTGAATCCTTTAACAGAAAAAAATTTGGCGGATCAAAAAAACTGGTTAATGGATATTTTAACCCTAAATTGACCATTTATCGTAGCAATAAATCCCGCAAGTGGGTTTTATTCTCCGACGCTTTTGGGGTCTTTGCGAGGAACATCATGACGAAGCAATCCAGTGGTACATGCTAAAACTGGATTTACTCTTACGGAGTACGAAGGCTAATGAAGAGATATCACGGCTTCACCAGCTCTGCCGGTTCGCAATGACGGGATCCAAAACGCAGGGAGGAAACTCTGGGCTAACGCTCACTACGCAGGAGGAAAAATTCGGCACGAAGCAGAATTTAGTTAGCCATAAACCCATCGCTCATTAATATTGGGTCCAGCCCCCAGGCTGGAAGAAAAAAAGCCCCTGGAAGAAAAATCTCCAGAGACTTTGGGATCGTTTAGTAAAGAATTATCTTAAATCTGGGTGCGCAATACTTCCTGATAAGCTTCGACGATTTTGTTTCGTACCTGCATGGTCAAACGAAACGCCAAGTCGGCCTTATTGACGGCAATCATGGTTTCCGCAATATTACGCGTCTCGCCGGAAACAAAATCTTTAATAGCCTCGTCAGCTTCCTTTTGCAGATCATTCACCTTATTCAGCGATGAGGTGAGAGTATCGGCAAATGAAAGACCGTTCTTCGCCCCGGTATCCTCCCGCAACTCGATCTTTCCCGCCGGGAAGCCACCTTGCAGGGCTTTGAGATTGCTTTGTATGGTGATATCTTTCATCGCATCCAACCTTGTTTACTCATTACAGCCAAGTTAATCCCAAAATTCGCCTTTGTCAATCTATTACTATTGCGGAGTTTTCACCCAATATAATTAGCTGATTATTGTTAAGCCTGTTCGGTCACTGCGGCTCTAACGGTGGATCCCCTTTTCATCATCATCTGGGTCACTGCACTAAAGTCGATTTGATTTTCCGCTAATTTGGCCATTTCATAATCAATATTTACATTATTGCCATTGGACTTGGCCAGAAGATTCTCATCATGCGGGAGCGGGGAAAGATTTTTGAGCGCCATCATCCCCGGTCCAAAATGGTTTTTATGAGTGGTCTTTAAATTGAGCTGAGACCCGGACCCGATAGCGTCCCTGAGCTGGCTCTTGAAATTCACATCACTAGCCTTGTATCCGGGAGTATCCATTTGAGCGATGTTATTGGAAATCAGCAGATGACGCGCGGAATTAAAATCCAGGCTCTTTTTCATCATCGTGGGAACGGTGTCGGAAAATAATAATTTATCGATCAGCATGGCATCCTCTCAGTTAATCTAATTTACAGCAATTTATGCGCCAAAACCCCAGAAAACCCGTTTATATTTTTAAAATTTTATCTTTCTGAAAAGTAACGATTTTTCTGAGGAGTCGAAACGCAAAAAACTCCCACCCTTTTAATCACAGTTTATTTGGGAAAAAATTACCCCTTCTTCCAGGCAGGGCAAGAAAATTTTTCCAGAAACCATAAAACTAAATGGCCCATAAATTAGGTTATACCCTGCAATATTTTACCTTTACTTTCTTTATAAATTAAATTAACATTGGGACTAAATGAGTTCTTGTGCCTTTTTCAAGTTGTTGTGGACGAAAATACGAAAAACCTTTAAACTATATAGGAATAGTGATTATTTCCTGCCAGCTCCTCCAAGGAATATCCAGTAACTTATTGTTTTAAAAGGATTTTAATTTTATTCGCCATTGGAACCCTTTTACCATTCGCACCCATGAATTTTTGGTTCAATCGAAAATTCCATTTATCTAATTTATCAATAAATTTATCAGGAGAAAAAAATGTCGACAGCCACTGCCGCTGAAAAATTTAAAGTCAAGGATATCTCGCTGGCGGAATGGGGTCGGCAGGAAATGATTCTTGCTGAAAATGAAATGCCCGGATTGATGGCCCTGCGCGTAAACCACAGAAAGTCCAAACCCCTCAAAGGCGCAAGGATCGCGGGCTCTCTGCACATGACCATTCAAACAGCGGTTTTGATAGAAACCCTGATGGACCTGGGAGCGCAGGTACGTTGGGCATCGTGCAACATTTTTTCCACACAGGACCACGCGGCGGCGGCAATCGCCAAAGCGGACATCCCGGTATTCGCCTGGAAAGGTGAAACGGAAGAAGAGTATTGGTGGTGCACCGGGCAAACCCTGCTGTTTGAGAATGACAAGGGACCTAATATGATCCTGGATGACGGCGGGGACCTGACTTTTTACGTTCACAAAAATCATCCGGAATTGCTCGCCGAACTAAAAGGAGTGACCGAGGAAACCACGACCGGAGTACACAATCTTTACAAAATGTTGAAGGATGGGGCTCTAAAAATTCCGGCGATGAACGTCAACGACTCGGTCACTAAATCCAAGTTCGACAACCTTTACGGTTGCCGGGAATCCCTGGCAGATGGCATCAAACGGGCGACGGACATCATGATAGCGGGGAAAGTAGTGGTGATCGCAGGTTATGGTGACGTTGGCAAGGGTTGCGCCAAAGCCATGCGCGATCTCGGAGCCAGAGTCCTGGTAACGGAAATCGATCCCATTTGCGCCCTGCAAGCCGCCATGGAAGGATATGAAGTGACCACCATGGAAGAAGGCGTGAAAGAAGGTAACATCTTCGTCACTACCACCGGATGCAAGGATATCATCACCATTGAACACATGAAAGCGATGAAGGACGACGCCATCGTCTGCAACATCGGTCATTTCGACATTGAGATTCAGGTCGAACAACTGAACAATTACTCTGGCATCAAAAAAATCGAAATCAAACCGCAGGTCGACAAATATACCTTTCCCGATGGGAACAGCATTATCCTGCTTGCGGAAGGCAGGCTGGTCAACCTGGGTTGCGCGACGGGGCATCCCTCCTTCGTGATGTCAAATTCCTTCACCAATCAGGTACTGGCGCAGATCGAGTTGTTCAACAATAA
>JADFGI010000293.1 GCA_022567815.1 Nitrospinota bacterium | reverse complement strand
TGGAAGGAATTGTTTCAGCCACTGTGGATTCCGCCAGCAATCCTTTTCTGGCTCTTTATCAAGACCATCTTCTTCCCCATGTGAGTTGGGACGAGTATGGGCTGGCGGGAATATCCATCATCCATGTGGGGCAGGTGATTCCCGGCCTGACCCTGGCCCGGCTTCTGCGCAAAAAATATCCCCACCTGCACATCGTCATCGGCGGCAGTGTATTTGCCCGCCATCAGGATATTATGCAAGACAAAAAAATCCTTTTTGAAGAATTTTTTCACAGCATTGTTTTGTTTGAGGGAGAAGAGCCCCTGGACCGGCTCATCGTCAGTCTGAAAGAAAACAAACCGCTCACCACCGTTCCCAATCTGATCCATCTGGATAACGGTCAAATCACCCGCAACCCAAAAACCGACGCCCTGCCTTACGACCTTCTGGCGCGGCCCACGTTCGACGGTCTTGACCTCGACAAATATCTGATGCCCTATCCGGTTCTACCCTATATGGCCAGCCGGGGATGCTACTGGGGAAAATGCACTTTCTGCACGCACAGTTTCATTTACGATTCCTATTACCGGAAGGAAAACGAGACCCGGGTCGCCGAAGACCTGGATTTCCTCGGCAAACGCTACAACACAAAATACTTCACCTTCTCGGACGAAGCGATATCCCCCAACGCCTTCCGCAGGATGTCTGCGGCAATTTTGTCCCAGGGAGTCGAGATGCGTGCTTTGGGGATGCTTAAATTCGAATCGGGCAATGTTGAAACGCCCGAGTTATTTCAAGAAATGCGCCGCGCCGGATTCATCATGCTGTTTTTCGGACTGGAAAGCGCCAATGACCGCATCCTTTCGATCATCGACAAAGGTTGCGACCAGGCCACGGAAAAACGGGTGCTTAAAAGTAGCTCGGACGCTGGAATATGGAACCACCTTTACCTGTTCTTCGGTTTTCCGACGGAGGAACGGCCCGAAGCCGAGGACACCATCCGGTTCACCGTCGAAAATGGCGAATTGGGTACAGGAATCATTCATTCGGTTGGCCAATCCACTTTCGCTTTGGAAAAAGATTCAGCCATCTATCACAATCCCTCCAAATTCAAGATTGACCGGATCATTCACGACCCGGAACGGGATATGGCGATCGTCTTCGATTTCGACATCCGGACCGGCATGTCGCGGGAGGAAGTCATGGACGTGTATGAAAATTTCAACCATGTCATTGAGGAAAACTTTCCCTCCCGCAACATATGGAGTTTTCTGTCCCGCGAGCACTTCCTCCTTTATCTGGACCATTTCGGCAAAGAGGAAATCCTCAATATGGCCCAGGATGAAAAACTGACCGCGCAAACCTGAATCATCGAGAGAAACCCTGATAATTCAACATTTTTTGAGACATCCCGCGAAATATTGGCAAGTCAAAAATTCTCATCGGCAGAAATAACATCTGCTGGATGACCAGTGGCGAGTGAGGGTTTCACAGCTTGACACCTCATGGCGGATGCCCTAGTATCAATCACACCACTTTACCTTTAAGTCAAAAATTTCAAGGAGTCATAGCGCCATGGCCGAGGAAAAAGGCAACGCAACTGATTGGATCACCATGAAAATTGAACCCTATATTTTTGAAGAATTGGGGGTCCGGGATCCAGAGCAGATCAAGCTGGAAACCAAAATCATGAAAAAGGTCCGCCAGGTAAATAAGGAACTGAAAACCGATCCAAAAAATCCGGACAAATTAAATGAGCTGGCTACTTATTACATAGACGGTGGAAATTATGAAGATGCCATCAAAATTCTAAAAACGGTCGTCAGCAGGGACCCTAAAAACGCCAGGGGCTTCAAGTTGCTCGGCACAGCTTACAGTTTGTTCGATCATGAAGAAGAAGCCGTCCGGGAATTGAACCGTGCTGCAGAGCTGGCTCCCGACGACATTGAAATCCATTTCAACCTTGGCGGAGTTTATATGTTGCTGGAGTACTTCCATAACGCCGAGCAAAGTTTCAAAAGAGTTATTGAATTGGACCCCACCGATATCATGGCTTATGCGAATCTGGCCGCCGCATATGACGTACAAATGATGTACGAGGAGGAAATCATGATATTGAAAAAAGTGTTGATGTTCAGCCCGGAGGATAAAGAACTCCGCTCCGCCCTCTCCACCACCTATTTTAACGCCAATCATCATGATGAAGCGCTCAACGCCGCTTTGTGCGTGGTAGAGATCGATGAAAAAGACCCCCAGGCTTATTGCAATCTTGGAAGCTGTTACGCCGTAAAAGGCATGGTCGACGAAGCCGTCAGGGCTTTCAAGAAAGCCAGCGAAATTGATCCGGAGTACAATCTGCCGCATACCAACCTTGGAAGCCTTTTCGCCACATTGGGCCGACTGGAAAGCGCCATCAAGGAATTCAAACTTGCCGCATCCTTGAACCGCAGTGACGCTCTCGCCTGGTACAACCTGTATAATTGTTATAAAGAAGTCAATCGGCTTGAAGACGCCGAAGAGGCTTACCGCACCTACGAGAAATTGATGAAAACGATGGGGCAGGATACTCCCACCGAAAAGACCGGGCAAGGCCAAAACCCGTCCAATATTCCCGGCGGGGTATCTCAAACCGGAGGTTATGCCGGAGGAGGAGACATGTCCGGCAACGCGCCTGGAATGGAAACGCTCGCGGACGGTAAGAAACCGGAATGACCTCTCAATTCCGCCAGGGATTGTGAGATGCGTAGATGAATCAAAATCCCCAGCCCCCTCTACTCCTTGGGGATTTCAAATCCGCGGATCAATGGCAGACCCATATCAATTCCATTTTTTATGGAATGCTGGGGCCGGGAATCCATAACCATTTCCAAACCTATGTCAGTTTGGACCATCGGCTGGCTCACGCGCTGGCGGAAGAATATTTCCAGCAAGTCAAGGACCAGCCTTCTCCGCCACGCACCCGCTTCATTCAGGAATGGGGAGTCGGCAACGGAAACCTCGCCGCCTGCTTCCTGACCCGGCTCAAACAACTCGACACCGACCAGCGCGTCTATCCGTTCACCCATTACGTTCTGTGCGATTATTCTGAAGAAATCCTGAAAGGCGTTCGCGCCAACCCGCGCCTTGAGCAACACGCCGGTCACTTTTCCACCGTGCGGGTGGACGCCAATCGACTCGACTGCTTCCAGCCACGGTCCATTGATAAAATCATTTCCAATGAAATCTGGGACGACCTTTCCACCCGGGTTCTCCTGAAACATGAAAACACCTTGTACGAAGAGTACCTGCAACCCCTGCTGGACCCGGCCTTGTTGAATATCGAGTTCGAGTCTTTTATAAAAATGTTCGACGACAAAGATCTTTCCGCCTTGCAGACGCTTCCGCCCTTCCTTGCCGCTATCAAGTGGGAAAAAAGTTATCAGCGCGTGGACATCGCCGACTGGCCATATGCGGAAACGATTCAGGCCCAAATGGACTTGTGGGCCGAGGAAATCCCCATCCCCATCAACACCGGGGCCTTCATCACCCTGGAACGGGCCTACCAGCTTTTACGCGCAGGCAGTCAGGGATACACGGCTTTTGATTACGGAATGCACTCCATTGACGAATTGAATCAGCAAGGCCGTCCCTATTTCAATCTTTATGGCGGTCAATACACCTTCATGGTGAACTTCGACCTGTTAGCCCGGATAGCCAAAGCCGTCGGTTTTTCTCAGGTGGATAAGGAATATCAGCATGATTATGTGGGCCGCTTCTTGAACGCAAAAGTGGCCAGCATGGTGGAGATTTTGCAAAATCACCCCCAGATCGCGCAAATGGCTCCCTGGGATCGGGATCTTCTGATGTTGCAAACCATTCATGCCATGAACTCGGGCTACCGGAGTCCATACATAAATAAAATGAAATACCCGCCGGTGGAAGGGACCCCCAAAAAACAACGCAAACTGATGGCCAAACTGGTGGACAATCTCAGTTCTCGCGGTGTTCCCGACACTGTTGCTTATGTTTCGCAAAGCGAGGTAGTTTCAGCATTCAAGCCGCTCAGAAAACTGGGATACCGGGAGAAAGACCTGTTGCAGGCTTTTCAATCCCCTCCCCCAGCCATCGCTTTCACCGCCCTGCGCTTTCGCTGAACCAGCCCACTCGCTCCCGCGAGAGGGAAATTGCTCACGCCGCGCGACACTTTTTGATTTCAGTTCAAACTTTTTCGCTAAACTTTCACCATTCGAAATACTTTGGGAGCCCGCTCAAAATCGCTCTATAATAAAGGCTTCGCATAAAGAGGAGAATCTTCATGGAGTTTACCCTGAGCCTAT
>JADFGI010000292.1 GCA_022567815.1 Nitrospinota bacterium | reverse complement strand
CGAGCGTCTGTGGGTGCACTTCCTGTGGACGTCGTCCACCCCGGCCTGTGGGACGTCCATCGTACCAGCCAAAGGTGTTTTACGAATCGTTCATGTATCAGGCTCAAAGTTGGAATAAACCTCGCCGAGTGGTAGCCAAGGTCGAATGGCATTATGGGGAACTGTTTCCAAGAATCGGCTTTATCGTAACCAATCTAAACTGGCGATCCAATCGGGTCGTTCGATTTTACAACAAACGGAGAACCACCGAGCAATGGATCAAGGAGGGCAAGATCGCCTTGACGGGGACTCGGCTTTCCTGCCATGAATTCCGAGACAACGAAATTCGTCTGGAACTGTTTGCTTTAGCCTACAATCTTGGAAACTTTTTGCGACGATTGGCTTTACCATGGAAAATCAAACACTGGACCTTGACCACTCTACGGGAGAAGTTGATTAAGATCGGTGCGAAGGTCATACGGCATGTCCGGTACATTACGTTTCAATTAGCCGAGGTTGCCGTTCCCAGAGACCTATTTGAAGCGATTTTGCAAAGGATTAACCACTTGCGGCTTTTGCCAGAAACGGGTTAAGCCCGAACCACTGTTTTACTGGAATTACTATCAAATAAAGGGGGAGGTCTGTTTCAAAAAGGCCGTTGATTGCAGGCTCCTTATTTAAAGGCCTCATTGATTGGCAGAGTGATTCGAAAATGGCAAAATCTGAGCCAAATCCAAACAAAATTTTTGGTCTCAAAAGACGGTTCGCTTAATCAGGACAACTTTCAATGAATTTTAATATTCATATGGGAAATCCCGGTTTGTACAAAATTCTCAAATGGAAAACCGGAGAATTGATTATGAATGCCAAGATTCTAAATAGGAGAACGTTTTTGGAGAAAGGTTTGGTGGCAACGGTAACTTTAGGGATTTCGTATTTAAGTCCCTACTTTGCCCTTGCCCAATCTCCCGCCAAAAAAGAAACAGACCTTTTTAAACAAGTCAATCTAGCCAGGGACCCTGACAATTTGCAAGGTTTGGAACTGGGGCACGTCCCTCAAATAAAAGCACCGGACTCCATAAAACCAGGGGTCCCGTTTGAGGTAGAGGTCAGGGTAGGAAAAAAACTTCATGAAATGATTCCCGCCCATTATATTGATTGGGTCGATTTGTACGCAGATGATATCTTTCTCGCCAAGTTCATTCTCACACCCAACTTCACCCAGCCAATTTGTAAGGTTTTGGTGACAGTGAACAATTCCGCTACCCTGAGGGCAATCGAACATTGCAATTTGCACGGATTGTGGGAAGGAACAAAATCAATCAAAGTTATATAGAACCACATTGTATATAATGGCTTAATTCAATTTGACTATATCCCACACTCCAGAGGATCAATGAATAAGAAATTTTACCGATTGTTCAAATGGAGGGTTAAAGGGTAATGAACGAAGGAGATAAACTGAAACTTTGCTCTGAAAAGTTTGATGCCATTGTCATCGGATCGGGTATGGGGGGCCTGTGCACCGCAAGCATTCTTTCCAAGGCGGGTAAAAAAGTTCTGGTCTTGGAGCAACACTATATTGCCGGCGGGTTTACCCATTCGTTCAAGAGGAAAGGTTATGAATGGGATGTGGGGGTCCATTATATAGGGAAAGTCCATGAGAAAGATTCCCTGTTAAGAAAAGTCTTCGATTACGTATCCGATGACCAATTGAAATGGGCGTTTATGGGCGAGGTCTATGACCGAATGGTTTTCCCCGACGGCATTTACGATTTTAAAGCGGGAGAAGATAATTTTAAGAATGAGCTGATTAAATATTTCCCGGAAGAAGAAAAGGCCATAAACGATTACGTAAAAATAGTAATCCATACGGCCGAATCCTTTCGCAATTTTGTTATCCCCAAAGTCCTTCCCCCGCCATTGGACAAGCTTTTATCCCCCTTCCTGGGTAGAAAATTCCGCCATTTGGGGGGGCAAACCACTTTATCCGTCCTGAACCGTTTCACCGGTAATGAAAAACTAATAGGAACCCTTGCCGCCCAATGGGGGGATTATGGACTGCCTCCCGGTCGGAGCAGTTTCGGCATTCATGCCTTGGTCGTCGATCATTTCCTCGATGGAGGGAATTATCCCGTAGGGGGTGCCTCCAGTATCGCCCGAACCCTTATTGCCGTTATTGAAAGAAATGGCGGCAGGGTTGCCGTCAAGGCTCCGGTCAAGGAAATTTTGATCGAAAACGGCCAGGCTGTTGGAGTCCTCCTCAAGAACGGCGGCCGCTTGCGATCGCCCTTGGTAATCAGCGGCACCGGCGTGATCAATACATTTTCAGAACTTGTCCGCAAAAATCCAAAGGGAAATAATATAAACGATCGTTACCAGGACGTAAGACCTTCCTTGGCGCATGTTTGTTTGTATATCGGTATTGAACAAAGCGCGCAATCCCTGGGATTAAAGCCCGCCAATTTATGGATCTTCCCCGGCTACGACCATGATGCTAATTTGAGTCGATACCTAAGGGACCCTTCCGCACCTTTACCGTTGGTGTTTATTTCCTTTCCCTCTTCTAAAGACCCGGATTGGGACAACCGTTTCCCCAACAAAGCTACGATTGAGGTCGTCAGTTTGGCTCCCTATGAATGGTTTCAAAACTGGGAGGATACCCAGTGGGGTAAAAGAGGGGAAGGTTACGAGGATCTCAAGAAAAATTTTACCGACAGGCTTTTGCAACAACTCTATAAATACGTACCGCAGGTCCAGGACAAAATAGATTATTGGGAACTCTCAAGCCCTCTCTCAACCCGGCATTTTTGTAATTATAAAAATGGCGAAATTTACGGGTTGGAGCATACTCCACACCGATTCAAACAAAATTGGCTCAGGCCAAAAACCCCCATTAAAAACTTGTTTTTGACGGGACAAGATATTGCCACGGCGGGGGTCGGAGGAGCTTTAATTTCGGGGGTATTAACTTCTTCCGCGATATTAAAGCGCAATTTATTAAAGGATATACTTATAAAGTAGGAACGAAGTATGAAGTTTTATAAATAAAGGGGTCACCCATTAGCAGGCTCCGTGTCAACAGCTTTGCCCAAGAGCCTTATTGCGCCTCATTCCTGGCTAATTCCTTTGATTGGCCATTATTTATACGGTCCATATAAAGTTTGGCGCAAACCAAGCGGAACGCCGCCCTGAAATCGAAACCCTGGATGACGTTTATCGGGACATCAAAGCTCAGGGGCAGGAGCGAGATATTATTATTTGTGGGGACTTTAATTTTTCGCCAACCCAAAGGATATCCCGCCCGATGATCTGGACGATGAAATATTAGGCAAGATGGTCAAGGAAGCTGATGCGATATATAATTTGCAACATCTCGAACGGATTTAAGACATAAACACCTTAGCCTGAAATATATTATGGATAGTCCACTCAGTGATGCCGAATTTGATGAACTAGAATCTTGTCTCAGTCGATTTCATAGTGAGCAGGCCATGAATCTGGAAAGGGTGGATGGTTTTTTCACCGCCCTGATCTGTACTCCAGAAATGACACCGCCAAGTGTTTACCTGAAAGAAATCTGGGGTGGCGAAGAGATGTCGGATGATGAAATATTCGACACCACCGAGGACTTGCAGAGCTTTATAAATCTGCTCATGAGGCACTGGAATGCGGTTTCTAAAAAGCTGAGCGATGACGAGGTTTTCTTACCAGTTCTACTAGAGAACTCTGCGGGGGTTGCCAAAGGTAATGACTGGGCCAAAGGATTTATGAGAGGTATGAAGCTACATCAAGAAGATTGGTCTGAGCTATTGAATGATGAGGAAAATGGCGGGACTTTGGTTCCTGTAATGTCATTGGCTCATGAGAATGACCCTGATCCTAAAATGCGTACTTACAAAGAACCTGTCAGCCCAGAACTTAGAGAGAAGTTGATTATGGGGTTAACCATCGGGGCTATGAAAATTTATAAATATTTTGAACCATATCGCCGAATGGCAGTCAGTACAATGGAAAGTCGCCAGACATTCCGAAGAGAAACTCCTAAGGTGGGCCGTAATGAACCTTGCCCATGTGGGTCAGGTCGTAAATTTAAGCGATGTTGTGGAAAGATAACACTGAATTAAAAAGTAGAATGGAAGCCATGATAAACGTCTTGGAGCGGAAAGGGATATTGGCAGGGAAAGAAGTCCTGGACGAACTGGAAGTGATTGTGGCGACCAAGGGGAAGGAAGTCCTGGACGAGCTGAAAGTGCAGGACGAGCTGAAAGTGCAGGACGAACTGGAAGTCATGGACGAACTGGAAGTGCAGGACGAACTG
>JADFGI010000291.1 GCA_022567815.1 Nitrospinota bacterium | reverse complement strand
AAAAAGAAATAAATAAACGCCTCCTCTGCGGAGGGCGCTCGCTCCCGCGAGGGGGAAATTGCTCACGCCGTGCAATGGATTTATGGCTGGCTGAATTTTGCTTTGTGACGAATTTTTCTTCAGGGATTTTCAGGGCCTCGCGTAGCGTCAGGCCCAAGCTTCCTCCCCGTGTAACGGGGTGCGGGGATCAGGATGGTTCGCTATACAGGGAAACCAGCCGTTTGTCGATAAAATCAAACCGCTCCGAACGCACGTTGAACTGTTCTTTTTCCGGATCGCCGCTGACCGCTGAAAAATCCAGGTTATCAAGATTTCTCAGGATCATGCTGGCAAACGTAATGGTTTCGGATTTCTCCTCGATATCCAGATATCCCACCGCACGAAGAAACGTCGAACCGGTGCTGGTAATATCATCAACGATCAACCAGTGAGTGTCTTTTGGGTAAGCAGGCATTTCCAATTGCGCAAAGTCGATTCTCTTTTTCGGCATGATATGAAAAGGCAGTTCCATCAACTTGGATAATTGATAGCCGATCCTGATTCCCTGCGTTTCACACCCTACCACCACATTGAATTTACCGTGTTTGGCCTGCCAGGATTGCAGTTTTTGGTTGAGCATTTCGCAGTAAGCTTCATTCATCGCATCGGTCAATAAATCATACTGATAGGTATAGGTGGATTTTACGCCGGTGCTCAGAACAAAGGTTCCCTCCTTGATGATTCTCGAAAACACTTACAGCCCTCCTTACCAGACAGACGAAAACTTCGTCCGATGGATCAACATCTTTTCAAGGGGATCTCTATAAATCAATATTTTCTGGCCTTTGCAATCGCCAACCCCTTACTTAAGGGGCTGGATCATAGTCCAGATTGAATTTTTCGAGATGCCCTTAAATTCACACCGAATTTTTCAACGGCCCCTATTCCTCCGGCCAGCCGTATCTTCCCACAAGAGGCACGAATTTGCAGTACCCAATTTCTCTGGATGTGGCAAGACCATTTTCCTTGGTCAAAATAGTGAGGCTCTGTCTGTCCAATCCTCCTACCGGCACGACCAGCCGCCCCTTCTCTCCCAGCTGATCGACCAGCATTTTGGGAACCTCCTGCGTGGAAGCGGTGATGAGGATGGCATCGAACGGCGCCTGGTCCGGCCAGCCGTAAGTCCCGTCAAACACCTTGAACACGATATTCATATAATTCAACTGTTCCAAAAGGCTTTGCGCCTTCAAGCCAATGGAGCGTATCCGTTCAATAGTGAAAACCTGCCCGGTCAGCTCCGCAAGCAGTGCCGTTTGATATCCTGAACCGGTACCGATTTCCAAAACCCGGTCGGACTCTTTCAGGTTTAATGCCTCGGTCATTGCGGCCACAATATAAGGCTGCGAAATGGTTTGGTTGTCGCCGATCGGCAGGGGGAAATCTCCATAGGCCTTGTGCTGAAAAGATTCATGGATGAACAAATGCCGGGGAATCCGGTTCATCGCTTCCATAATCCTTAAATCTTTAATTCCCCGGCCGACAAGTTGTTCTTCAACCATTTTTCGTCTTTGACCCGAAAAGGATTGAATCGCCCTGTCAGCAGGATTCATCAGCACATTCCCCCATAACCAATTCATTTCTTTGGACTTTTTCCATTAATAATGATACAAATAGGGCCATCAATTAAAGTTTAAACGTTGGATTGAGAAACTATCGGAGATGTAAAGCCGGACACGTTGGTTAAAACCGGCCCCGCGCCTTTGGCTTTATATGATCCACTCAGGTGGGAAAGTTTCTCAAAGGGTTTAAAACCAATGGGCGGAAAACTGGTTCCGGAAATTTTAATGCAGGGAGGTGAAACTTCTGGAATTTGGCGCATCATGCGGGGATCTGGAAAGGAAACCGGACCCCGCCTGGGACTCTGGCAAGGAGTTCAGTTTTTTGGGATTCTGATAAAAAACCAACTCCCAGCAGTCTTCCCATCCATCGTATTTTAGAAGGTAAATATTGTCATCATCGGCCTTGACTTTAAAATAACTGGTTCCTTCGCCATACCAGCGGTCGACGATGTCCTTGACTTCGTAGCGACGATCGATGAGGTTGAAGGCAATTGGCCTCTCGTTGAGCTTATAGCCTGACATGCATTCCACCGTAATCATGCGGTTATGGTATGCCGAACTCACGAAAAAGTAAACTTTTTTCTCCCGCCCCGTTACACGGGGAGAAAAGTTTTGGCTCCGCTCACTTCGTTCACGAGCCTTGGGAAACTTTCTGGAAAAATATTTCGATAAAAAATGCAGGAACCGAATTTAAAAAACATTGAAAAACATCTAATCGAGCTGGTCCGGGAACGAAACCTTTTCACCACGCCGGACCAACTGGCCAGCGCCGGGGAATACATTCGCCATCAATTGCAGTCGGCCAACCTGTCGGTGCGGGAAGAAACGGTTCCTTTTGAGGGAAAGCAATCCATAAACATACTGGGTCTGAAAAAAGGCTCCGATTCGTCATCGGGCGTCTTCGTTCTGGCCGCTCATTACGACACGGTGGAAGGATCTCCGGGAGCCGATGACAATGCCAGCGCCGTTTCCGCTCTTCTGGAAACCGCGCGTTGTCTGCAAAACTCGCAATTTAAAACATCTCTTCTGTTTGCCGGGTTCACTTTGGAAGAATACGGTTTCGTGGGAAGCCGTCACTTTCTCGAACAGGGTGAAAACGGGATGAATAATTTCTGCGGAATGATCTCTCTTGAAATGGTCGGTTTTTGTAATCCGCAAGCCGGGTCACAGAATTACCCTCCGTATATAGACTCGACGCAATATCCAGATACGGGGGATTTTATCGCCGTTGTGGGAAATGAACCGTCAGCTACATTGGCTCAATCCATTGCCGAGGTGATGGACCAGTCGGTTCCCCCTCTTTCCGTGGAAAAGCTGGTCGTGCCCGGTCGCGGCGACCAGTTTCGCGAGGTGACTCTGAGCGATCATTTCCCCTTTTGGGAAAATAACATCCCCGCAGTCATGGTCACGGATACGGCATTTTTGAGAAACCCAAATTACCACCAACCCTCGGACACTCTGGACACGCTGGACATCGAGTTCATCGGCAATGTAACGAAAGGCATCTGCAAATTTTTGGAAACCTATTTAAGATGATCTGCATTAATTTTATGGCATGAACCGGGATCAAAGCGAAATGAACGAATTCCTACATCCCAGCCAGCATATAGAACTCCCAAAGGTGGAAGATCCCCCTGCGCCTGAAGAAACGCCTTCCCAGAAACCCGAACCCAAAAAGAAAAAGAAGCGGTCCTGGCTGGGGCGATTGTTCATTTTTTTAACTTACGGATTTCTTTTTTTCATCGTCCTTCTGGTCAGCGCCGGAGTCGTCTTAACCTATTATTTTCCCTCGGAACGTCTCAGGCCCATCGCCGAAAAAGAACTGACCAAATATCTAAAGGTTCCTGTTTCGATAGGGTCTCTGGACTTGAGCATTCTGCACGGGGTGAACATTTCCCGTCTGACCCTGGGAGAGCAAAAACCCATTTTTGACGTTCAAAACATCACCCTGGATTACGACCTGACTCAGCTCATGCTGGGGCGCCTGGTTATCAACAAGGTGATCGTTCAGGAACCCAAACTGAACCTTATTTCGGTAAACGGCGTATGGAATTTTCAGCCTTTGCTGGATTTGGGAAGCTCCGATGAACCTCCACCCGCCGCAAAGAAATCGGAAGGACTTCCGATGATCCCTTTTGCCGTGGACTTGCGAAAATTCGCCATTCGCAATATCCAGATAAATCTGGACATGGATGGAGAAATGAAAAGCCGGTTAGAGGGATTGAGTCTGGAAGCCCGCGGCAAGGTCAACAGCGCAGGAATCGATGTTTCCCTGCAAATGATAATGGCTCCGCCCGCCGGGGGAGAACACAATCTGGAATTTTTTTCCAGCCAGGGAAAAGGCATCGATGTAAAAACTCTCTTCCTTTTGGATATGAAAGTCAGCACGCAGGATTTAAACAACATCCGGCTGGTTGGAACCGTGAGTTTGAAAAATAATCAGTTCCAGGTCGGAGACCCTTTGCCGTCGCCCGATTTGTCCGCTGAAATCGACCTTACAGCTACGGTTCAGGATCAGGGATTGAACATCCGGCAACTGGACTTGAACATCGGCGAGGAAAACCGGTTGGATATTACCGGTTCCGTGACGCAATTGGCAGAGGACCCTCGATTCAACATTCGGCTCAACACGGCGACGTTCAAAATTGAAGATCTCATTGCGTGGGCGGGGACGATGATTCCCGCGATCAAAGCCAAGGGAAAAATTCTGGTCTCCAACATGGA
>JADFGI010000290.1 GCA_022567815.1 Nitrospinota bacterium | reverse complement strand
ACCCTTTTGTTCACCCTTCATCATTTTGGAAAACAGGGACAAGTTGCCGCCACCGACCAGCCAAATCAGGATTCCTGAAATGACCAACAGCAAAACGACGGCACGAATTTTCCCTGAAAATCCCATGAAAAAATTTTCCTTTTAAGAGGTTAATTGAATCATAACATATTGAAAATATGAATGTTTACTTAAAAAGTGGGATTTTCCGAGGATGGGTATCAGGAAAACTTTAATGTGGATTCAAAAAGAATGTTTGAATCAATATCAGAAGATGTTGCCCGTCGTGAGCAAATTCGCCCTCCGCGGAGGAGCCCGCGTTGCGGGGATTAAACGGGTTTGACTTTTAAATCGGAATGGAGTTGTTGTTTGAGCTGGGTCTGGATGAATTGGAGGGTTCCTGAGGTCGATGTGGCGCAACTTCCACACGCCCCATGATACTCGATGCGGACTACATTGTCTTCAAGGCCTTTGACTTCCACCCCGCCGCCGTCCCGCGCCAGGTTGGAACGGATCGACCGATCCAAAACCATTTCAATGGCCTTCAGTTTATCTTCCTGGGATAAGGCGGGGAAGTTTGTCACATCGATATTCGCCTGAGCGGCTTTGTCCCCGGCTTGGTAGATGGTCACGTTTTTGTCGATGGTTTTCCATATCTGATCTTTGAGCGGATTCCAATCCACATCCGGGTCTTTAGTTACGGTCACAAAATTTTCCATGACATAAACGTTTTTCACCCCCCGCCTCTCAAACAGGGCTTTGCCCAGCGGGTCGCCATCGCAATCGGATTTGGAAGCATAGGATTTGTTGCCGTGATCGAGGATCTGCGCGTTCAACACATATTGAAGTGCATCGTCATTGGGGGTTTCCCGTGTGCGGATCACTTTAAGAGCCGATTTGGTGGTTACGGGTCGAGGAGCAACTGCGGTGGGGGAACTCAAATTTTGTTGCGTTGTTTTTTCCTTGGCCTTGTCCCGCGCCGCCAATATTTCACTGAGTTTCATGGAACCAAATCCTCATTAACAGATTACTGAAAACTCTCAAACACGAGGGTTTCATTTCTGTCATGCTGAGCCTGTCGAAGTATGACCATTAATTAAGAGTTGTTTTCACACTTCGACAGGCTCAGTGTGACAGTTGAGGGTAGCAAAAATGGTTTTTCCGTAACCTGATAAATACCAACCCTTACTCACGAACCAGAACCACCTCGTGGCTGAAAAGATACCATCATCATAATATATTCACGTCTAAAAGCCAATAAATGCTCAGGCTTTAAGAAGAAGCGGGTTGGAATTCTTTCGCTGGCCGTCTTCTCAAAGCCCGCATGCCTTCGACTCCCACAAATATCGCCAGGGCAATAAGTATGATAGACGTACCCCCGAGTAAATAATTTGGTTCAGGGGCGGTGAGGAATTTATAACCCTGCCAGGCCAACGCGCCGATGGTGGTGATTATCATAAACACCGCCGGGTAGAGGGTGTATTTCGTCGGTTTCCCTGCCGCCATCAGATAAGTGGAACAGACCATCAGGGCCACAGCGGCGATGAGCTGATTGGTCGCCCCGAAAATCGGCCATATCTTCTGCCATCCTTCCGTCGCACCGATCAAATAGGCCAGAAAAACCACCCCGACCGTGGAAAAATATTTATTCTGGAACACGGGAACTTTGCGTCCCAGGGATTCTTGCACGATAAACCGGGTGATGCGTACCGCCGTATCCAGGGTGGTCAACACGAACGTGTTGAGGGCCAGGACCGCGATCATCGAGGCAATGGTAAAACTCAGGATTGGCATCATCTGATGCACCACGTTGCCGAAGCCGTTGCCGAACGCCATAATCCATCCGCCCGATTGCAGGGTCTCACGGAACCCAAGGGTCGCCATATCGACGTTTCCCTCGGTGGGCGCGACCCAGTACAGTCCGCCTCCAACCAGCAGGACCACAACCACCGCGACCACCCCTTCGGTCAGCATCCCGCCGTAACTGATCGGCTTGCCATGCGTTTCAGTGGCCAGTTGCTTGGAAATGGTCCCTCCCGCGACCAGCGAATGAAATCCGGAAACCGCGCCGCAGGCCACCAGCACAAATAACATCGGCCACACCGGACCCTGCTCGTCGGAAACCGCTCCCCGGAACACAGGCATGTTGATCTCCGGATGCACCCACAGCAGACCGAGTATCCCTAAGGACATGAAACCAAAAAGCACGTATGAGGATAAATAATCGCGCGGCTGAAGCAAGATCTGTACTGGTAAAACCGAAGCGATTCCGGCATAGATCATCAGAATCACGAACCAGAACATCAACGGCGAAAACCCCAACACTCCTTCCTCCGGCAGTGGGAGCGGCAGTTTGAATCCGATGTAAATACTCAGAATCAACACACCCACTGCAATCACTGAGGCGATCATCAGGTTGCAGTTTTTCTTGTAAATGAACCATCCCAGAATCATGGATACCGGAATGATGGCGAAGGTGGGAAACACCATTTCCGGCTGGGCGATGAGGGTTTGGGCGGCGACCACGCCAAACACCGCTATCACCAGCAACATGGCAAGCACCAGAAAAATGGCGAACACCGACTTGGCGCGTATTCCCATCGTGCTTTCGGCGATCTCCGCAATGGAGCTTCCCCGGTTGCGCACGGAAATCATCAAGGTGATGTAATCGTGCACCGCGCCGATAAAAACATTTCCCAGCAGAATCCAGATCAGCGTCAGTCCCCAGCCGAAATAGTGCATTGCGACGATGGGACCGATGACGGGACCCGCCCCGGCAATAGACGCAAAATTATGCCCGAATAATACGAAGGGTTTGCAGGGAACGTAATCCACTCCGTCATTCTGCGAAACAGCAGGAGTGGTTTGACCGCCGTCCGGCTGAATGACTTCCCTGTCCAGCCGACCCGCGTAATACTTGTAGCCAACAAAATAAAAAAACAGGATGGAACCGATGAGTATCGTAATGGTCAGCATGGTATGAAAGACCCATGAATTTGAATGATGAAAATTGCCCTATAACTCAAGAAAACCTTATTTACCAATAAGACCTTTGCATAAGTGGCAAAGATCTTAAATCCCCCCAACCCCCTTCGTGGAAGGGGGAGCAGGTTTCCCCCTTTTTAAAGTACCCGTGCCGGGCATGAGGGCTAATGTTAAATACCACAGGGGTCAGGGGGATTTTAATTTTCTCTTTCTCGCCAAAAAATGAAAAATATTTAAAAACCCCTTATGCAAAGGTCTCGTTTGCCAAGGGAAACTTTTATTTACCTTTCAAAACAAAGTTCCATTATGGATGGTGTAATTTCTTTCCGGTCCCGTGGAAATCATCAGGAATTGGGTTCCCAATAAGCGGCCTAAACTCTCAATATATTGTCTCGCCTTTTCGGGCAATTCATCGTAAGAAGTGATTCCGACCGTGTTTTCCATCCAGCCTTCATATTCCGTATAGACGGGCTCGCAATTTTGCAGGCAATTCAAGTCCGCCGGCATTTCCTCATGCACTTTTCCATTATGTTTGTATCCCGTGCAAACCTTTATGGTTTCAAATTTATCGAGAACGTCGATCTTGGTCAACACCAACGCGTCGATACCATTGATCCCGATCGCATACCTGGCAATGACCGCGTCGAACCAGCCACACCGCCTGGGACGGCCTGTGGTGGCGCCGAATTCGCGGCCCTCGTCGCGTAGCATGTTTCCGGCCCCGTCGTGCAACTCCGTGGGGAACGGACCCTCTCCCACTCGGGTGGTGTAAGCCTTCACGACGCCGACCACCCGGTCGATTTTCGTCGGCGGAATTCCAAGACCCGTACAGGCTCCACCCGCCGTCGAGCTGGAAGACGTCACAAAAGGGTAGGTTCCGTGGTCCACATCGAGCATGGTCCCCTGCGCCCCTTCGCACAATATTTTTTTGTTTTCGGCGATGGCCTTGCGCAACAAGGAATGTGTATCGCCGATATATTCGAGAATCATTTCCCGGAAACTCATCAGGTCCTGAAACATGGAAGTGAAACTGGGAAGATCGAGGTCGTATAGACTTTTCAGGATCTTCTTTTTTTCCTGATAGTTGGCCTGAAACTGTTCGCGCAAGCGATTTTCATCAACAAAATCACAGGCACGGATGCCTATACGGGCTATTTTATCGGAATAGGAAGGGCCGATCCCGCGACCGGTCGTGCCGATCTTCTGGAACTTACCTTCTTTCTCCCTGCTTTTGTCGGAAACACTGTGGTATGGCAAAATGATATTGGCCCGGTCACTCAACACCAGCCGGTCCTTCAAATCGATCCCCGCATGTTTTAAATCTTCCATTTCCTCGACCAAAGCC
>JADFGI010000289.1 GCA_022567815.1 Nitrospinota bacterium | reverse complement strand
TCTTTTTGTTGGCCCTGGACCATTCCAGGTATTTTTCAGCCAATACTCTGAAATGAATATTTTTCTTGTCAGTGGCGGCTTTTTTATCTAACGCATTTTGTTTCTGGGCGTCTTCAAGTTCGCGCTGTTCTTTTAGAGATTGAGGCCCTTGGCCTGTGCGGATATTTTGGACTATCTGGCCCCTGACTTGAGAACAATACGCGGGAGTCACACCTTCGCTTAACCAACCAACCGGCTCTTCCACGGATTTGCCGTTGTCGGTATATCGGACAGTAAAATACTTGTCAGGCTTTCCTTGAAATCGTCTGCTATCTGATTCTCGTACTCGAATTCCAGGGAATTTGGTTGCCTGCCATTTCGCCATATTTGAACCCCTTCCAGTCCCGATATAGTCCCAAGGATATCGTATCGGACTGCCGTAATCCCATCCTAGTCCCATTTCTACGGGTTGATTTAGGAAAGTTCGGGAACCAGCAGAGCCTTATAGCAAGGCTCTTTGGAGTATATGGGAAAGTTTGGGAAAGTCAAGGAAGGTGCAAGCTATTGAATCTCATTCAATTGGGCTAAAATTTTCCCTTTAACATCAGAAGGAGGATTGTATTTTAAAGCGGTTTCCAAAACTTCAATGGCCCGGCTGGCTTCCCCCTTTTTATAATAACTGACACCCATCATCAATCTCGAATCGTGCGTCTTGTTACTCTTGGGAAATTGATTGAGAACCGTGTCGAATTGTATGATGGCATTATCGTACATTTCCAGCTTGACGTAATTACTGCCAATCCAGAACAAAATATTATCTTTTAAATGCCTGGGGGGATTGCTCAAGGCAAAGTTTTGAAACAATAATATCGACTCATCATAATTGCCCGTCTGGTAAGCGTTCAGGGCCTTATTGTATTGCGGGGGAATTCCTTTGCTCCGCCTGGCCAAACTGTTTTTACTTCGGGCCAGGACCGGTGAAGCGCCTGCTCTGGCCATTTTCATCCGGGAAATATCTTCGTTCAATTGGTTAACTTTTAACTTCAATTCTTCCACTTCCGGTTCAAGAAATTGCGATTGGTTGGAGACAGCCGCCAGACTTCCTTCCAATCGCGCCTGGGTCGCGCTCACCCTGGGTTCTAATGTAAGGAGAATTTCCTCCAGTTCCCTGACCTTGGAGATCAACGCTTCCTGCTGGCTTTGCAGGCTTTCAACATCCCCTTTTAATGCGCTGGAATCCGCATTCTGATTAATGCTGGAAAAATCATCGCCGCCGCCTTCCATCAAAGACCCATCTTCAGCAAAAAAATCATCCTCTCCCCCGAAACCACCCGCACTACTTGCGGGTTGCTCGTCTTCAAAGGGGAAATCCTCTTCAAAGGCAAGGTCCTCTTCATCATCATCCCCAATCCAAGGGATGTAACTGCATCCACCCAGGATCAAGGGGGTGATCACTAAGAAAACTCCGAAAAGACGAAAAAGATAATTTTTTGGGGACATGCTGGACTCCGTTTTTAATGCGAAAAGGATTGAATAACCCTTAATTATCAATGGATTGTATTATACGCTACTTTTTTCTGTCAACACAAAAAAAAACCACCCTTTTTATGGGATTTTTATCATCATTTCAGAGGATGTTTAATCACGCGACAGCTATGGTATTTTTCCGATTCAGGGGAACGAGCCGGGCAAGAGTTTTAGCAACGATATCCAACTCCTCGCGGGTGTTGAGGATACCTAAACTGAATCGAAGGGAAGAGTTTATTCTGCGTTCAGGAACCTGCATGGCTGTCAGGACATGGGAAGGTAAGGACGACCCTGAACTGCAAGCCGAACCGGTGGACACGGAAATTCCTTCCACATCGAGACCGATCAAAAGAGTCCCTCCATCGGCTCCGTCAATGGAGAGGTTCAATGTGTTGGGAAGACGAAATTTCTTGTCTCCCAAAAGCTCAATTCCGGGAACCAAAGCTTTGATCCGCTGGAAAAAATAATCCCGCAGATTTGCCAATGAATTCATTGCGCCGGATTCCAACTTCGTTTTCGCCAATTCACAGGCTTTCCCGAAACCAACGATTGCGGCCACATTTTCTGTGCCCCCGCGTCTTTTCTTTTCCTGATTGCCTCCGCTTTGGGTGGAAAATAATGCAGGAAGTCCTCTTTTCATGAACAAAGCGCCCACACCCTTGGGTCCATTCAGCTTGTGGGATGAAATAGAAAGAAAGTCCACTGAAAAATTTTTCACATCAACTGGAATCTTTCCCACACTTTGCACAGCGTCCGTATGAAAGGTAACCGGGTTTTCACGCGAAATTTCTCCGATCTTTTCGATGTCTTGTAAAGTCCCCACCTCGCTGTTTGAATGTTGCAGGGAAATTAAAACAGTGGAATCCTGTATGGTTTCCTCCAATCGCTCCAGGTCGATGCGGCCCTTCGGGTTCACCGGCAGGCAGTCAATCTTGAGTCCGAGTTGCTCCAGTTGTTTGCAGGGATTTAATATAGAAGGATGTTCGATTTCGCAGGTGATGATGCGGCCGTAATTTTTCTGCCGACTGAGAGCAACGCCCAAAAGGACCATATTATTTGATTCCGTTCCTCCGCTGGTAAAAATAATTTCTCCCGGAGTGGCGCCTATAAGATCAGCCACCTGCTCCCTGGCTTCATCCAGGAAGACTCTGGCTTTGCGTCCTTCGGAATGAATGCTCGACGGGTTGCCGAAAAATTCCCGCATGACGGGGAGCATGACTTCAAGGACTTCCGGATGTATCGGCGTGGTGGCGTTATGATCGAGGTAAATTTTCTGCAAAATAAAATTTTTATGGGGGTTAAAATGGGAACATACATAAAAGGAGCTGGAATGACTAAGTTTGATGTTGACCATAGAAACTCTCATGACCGTATTTATGAATGTGTAAATGAGGCTCTAGATTTCGGAAATATGGCTTTTGAGGATATAGATGCTATTTTTGTTGCGAACATCGAGCCAGAGGCAAATGGGGAGAGGCAAAAACATACTGGCCCTATGCTAAGCAGTATGTTTCAAAGAAAGTTGCCAATACTTACTGTACTTGCAGGATGCGGCGGAGGAGGCGCAGCTTTATGGAATGCAATTAATTTTCAAAAAACATCAAATTCAAAAAATGTTTTGGTGGTTGGTTTTGAAAAACTTGTGACGAATACTTCCGAAAAAGTAACAGATGAAATGTCCAGAGTGGGAGAAAGAATTTATGAACAAGCTGAAGGGGTGATATTTCCGGCTCAAAATGCTTTGGTTGCACAACAATATATGATGAAATATGGTGCTACATCAGAAGACCTTGCATTAATTTCCTTGAAAAACCATGAAAATGCCTATCTCAATCCAAAAGCGAGGTTTTACGGTAAAAAGGTAACTTTGGATATGATTCAAAACTCTCCGGTTGTGGCAAGCCCATTAAGGTTGTTTGACTGCAGCATTTCCGTAGATGGTGCTGCTGCAGCAATAGTAAGCAAGGAAAAGAGCGATGTTGAAATAATTGGATCTGCATTATATGCAGACAGGCTTCCTGCATTTGAGGCAAGTGATATGACCTCATGGGAATCTACGAAGCTTGCTGCGGCAGCTGCATATAGCCAAGCTGGGATAACCTCTCAAGATGTTGATTTTGCAGAACTGCATGATGCATTTACCTCTGTTGAGCTTATGTCTTATGAGGATTTGGGATTTGCTGAAAAGGGAGAGGGTAAGAACCTAATAAAAAAAGGAGTAACGAAAATAAACGGAAAGCTCCCAGTCAACACATCCGGAGGCCTAAAGGCAAAAGGTCATCCTGTAAGCGCTACAGGCATTTCGCAGATTTATGAGATAGTAAAACAGATGAGGAAGCAAGCGGGCAAAAGGCAGATTGATAAAACAAGGATTGGTTTAGCTCATAATGTCGGTGGAGTCGGCAGTACCGCTACTGTCCATATACTAAAACACATAGGTGGATAGAATGATAATCAGATGGATATGTGAGAAAGACAACAAGAAATGGTTGTATCCTGTGGAAAAATGTATTTATTGTAAAGGGCCGATTACCAAGCAGAAAAGCAATACAGTCAAAATCATAGGGATGACCAAAGTCAATATACCTTCTCCCATGCATCCAATAATACCTTACAATATAATTCTTCTTGAGGATGATCATGGCAATAGGATGCCAAAAAAAACCATAAAAACCTATGAGATTGGAGATGAATATAAAATAGAAAAGGCTAAGACCGATGATGCAGTTATTGTAACAAAGATAAAGTATGATGTTGGAGAAGCCATTGACCAATCTATTGGATTGTTGAACTCTTGCACTTTTGGAGACAATGATAGAGTGTTAATAAAA
>JADFGI010000288.1 GCA_022567815.1 Nitrospinota bacterium | reverse complement strand
AGGCATTCTGGGCCTCTGAAGCCGACACGGCCTCCAAATCCAAACCCAAATTTAGGCTGATGAATCTGAAACTGAAAAAACTGATCGGTTTGGTCTATGCCACCGATGAGCTTTTGGCGGATTCAACGGCTCTTGAAAGCGTCATGCAACGGGCGTTTGCAGAAGAGTTCGGATTCAAGGTGGATGATGCGATTATCAACGGTGACGGTGCTGGAAAGCCGAAAGGCATTTTAAACAGCGATGCACTGGTAACGGTTGCCAAAGAAATCGGACAGTTGGCCAATACCATTGTTGCGGAAAACATCGTCAACATGTATTCGCGGATGCCTGCATCCAGTTTGCGGACGGGTGAATGGTACATCAACCAGGCAGTCTGGCCTCAGTTGTCTATGTTGAACGTGATAGGCGGGACTGCAAGCACGCCGGTTTTCCTTCCACCTGGTGGTCTTTCTTCGGCTCCGTTTGGAACCATAATGGGGCGGCCAATCAATCCCATTGAGCATTGCGCGGCTTTGGGAACCGTGGGCGATATCATCTTTGCCGATCTCGATCAGTATGTTTTCATCGAGAAAGGCGGTATCAAAGCGGATCAGAGCATCCATGTTCAATTCCTAACGGATGAAATGGCGTTTCGGTTCATCATGCGAGTGGACGGTCAACCTATCCAGAATGCGGCTCTCACGCCGTTTAAGGGGACGGATACGATCAGTCCGTTTGTCGCATTGGCAACGCGAGCATAACCCTGAGATTCCCGTCGCTCTTAACCAGGGCGGCGGGGTTTCACCTTAATTTAAAAAACAATCAAAACGAGAAAATATCATGGTAGATACCGGATTAATGGATTACTTTTTTAAAAGCGATACTGGACAGCAATTGGCAAAAAAACGGCAGGAAGAACTCTTGAGCAAAAGAAAGGAATCCGTTGCGGCCATTGCAAAGATAAAAACCGAACAGGGAAAGAACATCCCAAAATTAAACTCAGTCGTTGATGAAGCGTTGAAGAAAGTTGAAAGAGCGCGTAAGTCCCTGGAAAAAACTGAGAAGGAATTCCATGAAGCGCAACGGGTCAAACGCTCCAAAGCAAATCAATATGATCTTCAGATTGGCAACCATGAGCGTTATCTGAAAGAATCGGCTGACCCAATGATCGCCGCATTCATCCTGGAACTCAGGGACAAGGCGGACGTTCTCATGGGCAAAGAGATTGATGTTATCAAACGACCAGGCGAACGTAACCCGTTCACCATGAAACGCGAGAATGAAGATTACTCCAACATTGAACAGGTGAAGGAAGCTCTTTCCGGGATTCGTGAAGCGATTCATCAAGCTGAAGGATTAAAGCTCATGGCAGTGGATAACGTGGAAGAACAACTGGAAGAGATCAGGCAAAACATTCCAGGGATTAAAGCGATGGCCTCAAGCGTATGACATAAGTTATTGATTTATAAGCAGGGGGGAGGGCGGGGTAAATACCTACAGCTTTTTCTTTTCAGGACCGCAGTGGTAGTCAATATTTTATGCAGTCAAAATTGGGAAAAAAATTTTAGAGGTAGAAAATGAAAGGAAGAAAACCAAAACCAACGTCAATAAAGGCGTTGCAGGGCACATACAGAAAAGACCGCATGAATAAAAAGGAACCCAAGGTTGAACTTAAAATTCCAAAACGCCCTTCCTTTTTATACGGAGAAGGCAAAAAGGAATGGGACCGTGCCAGCAAGGACCTATTCGATTTAGGTTTGTTGACGGATTTGGATATGGCGGCTTTAGCTGGATATTGTTCCAGTTACCACCATTGGGTTGAAGTAGAGAAGCGAATTGCCAAGGAAGGAATGGTTATTACCGTTATAGATTCTCAAGGGGATTCTGTCCTAAAGTTAGTTGAAATTGCAACATGACCTCACCTGCGTTTTAATGGTTTTTGTTACGAAAACCTAAATTAAACGTAAGGAGGCCATGTCATGAAAAAAGTACTGAAAAAGGGAAAAAGAAGCAATAGGAAAGAGCGGCTGGTGGCTTATGAGGAGTTTTTGAATCGGGAGCCCGGAGCCAGCCGTATCGAGTTGATTCAAATGCTGATTCCCCTGGGTTTGGCGGCCGTTGAGGCCGAGCTTCAGTCTGAGGTGATTCAGATAGCCGGAGGCCGTTATTCTCGTGATTTGCCTCAGTTTAAGAGATGGGGTCACAATGGCGGTTCGGTTTATCTGGGAGACCAGAAGGTGTCGATAGAAGTTCCTCGTGTTCGGGATGTGTTGAAAGACAAGGAAGTGTGCCTGACCTCTTATCGGGAATTTCAAAATCCCAGGAAGATTGACGAGACCATATTCAGTCGGGTGATCAACGGAATAAGTTCCCGCAAATACGAGAAGGCAGTACAGGATGTTCCCGCTACATTTGGAATCAAGAAAAGCAGTGTGTCTCGCAAGTTCATAAGAGCCTCGGCCCGCAAGCTCAAGGAATGTCTGGAGCGTGACTTGAGCGGCCATGACATCCTTGCCATATTTATTGATGGCAAGAGCTTTGCGGATAACCAGATCATCATCGCCCTGGGGATCACGCTGGAAGGGGAAAAAATCGTATTGGGGTTCATCGAGTCCAGCACGGAGAATCACAGAGTGTGCCAGGATTTTCTGAATGGACTCATGGATAGAGGTTTGAACACGGAGAATGAAATCCTATTCATTATTGATGGAGCCAAAGGACTTCATAAAGGGATCAAGAGAGTTCTTTCGGAGAAGGCGGTGATCCAGCGTTGCCAGTGGCACAAGCGGGAGAACGTTTTAAAATATCTGGATAAGAGTCATCAGTCCCACTTTCGCCGGAAACTGCAAGCCGCTTATGAGCAGCCCACCTACGAGGCGGCGAAAAAGCGGCTGGGGCAGATCAAAAAGGAACTGGTTTTCATCAACCAATCGGCGGTGAACAGTCTGCAAGAAGGGTTGGAGGAGACCTTGACCCTGCATCGGCTGGGCTTGTTCAAACAACTCGGCGAAAGCTTCAAGACCACCAACTGCATTGAAAGTATCATGCGACAAGTCGGTATATATACGGACCGAATCGGATATTGGAAAAATAGCGACCAGCGGCAACGATGGGTGGGAACCGCTCTTCAGGAAATCGAACCCAATTTAAGAAAGGTCAAAGGCTATCGTCATCTCGGAGAACTCAGGGAAGCAATGAAAAAACTGAACTCTAAAAATAATGTGTCACACGCGGCGTGAGGAATTGTTCAATTTCAACTGAAAATGGGATTGAATCGAGAGTGTCGCTTGCTTTGTGATAGTGAACTACGACAAACCGGCCATTCTCATGGTGGTAAACACGTTGACTGCCTTTGCGTTCCACGAATTGGAAGCCGTCACGCTCCAGGGCCTGGACAATTCTTTTTGTTGAAACATTACGAAGGAGCCCAATTGGAGGGTGCTCCAAGCTCATACAGTAACGGCTACTACCGGATTATCTGAAACTTGAGTTGTGGTATCTTTAGGAATTCTTTTACCTGCGTTTTTAACGGCGTGGAGGTATGCTTCAACTGCGTCATGGATATTATCAAGGGCTTCCTCTTTAGAGTTTCCCCAAGTGGAACAGCCGGGCAGAGTGGGTACACCGGCACTCCACCGCCCATCCTCTTCTTGAACTAGCTCAACTTGGAAAATATAAGATTTCACCGAGATAACCCCTTTTTTCTTGTTGGTACTTCTAAGTCTCATATGGTTTAAGACTATCATACTAAAGAAGTTTTACAAGGCTTTATGAATTTATTTTATGCCAAAAGAGGCTAGGCTTTAGGCAAAACAGCCGGTCGGCTTGGACAAAGTAAAATTTCCGTTTGTCCTGTACCACTCTGGCGGGTTTCCTTTGGGGTTGCTGTGGGGCAAGGTTGCTTGAACCAACTGACGGGCTATAAAACCTTTTTCCTGACTTTCAGGGTCTGGGTTTTGCCAGATTTCTGAGGCTTTCTCTGCGAGTTTTAAATATCCTTTGTGTTCTATCAAAGGCGATTTCCTCCTAAATTGGGAGGTATCATACCATTAACCTATCGGAAAAGTCTTAAAATAGAGTGAATGAGATTGACCAGCTGCATTTATATACACCCAGGGGGAAAATAATGAACAAAAAAGTTGGTGTTGATTCAAATTCCCTCACTCATTTAATAAAAGCAATAGGGCTCGGATACGACCCCACAACGGATGAAGAGAAAAATGGGAAAGAACGGGTAGCGATGGTTCGACTGTTTTTCCACATTCCGGACCCATTCTTTGTCCCACCTACGGTTAAAGAGGAATGCAAACCCATAAGTGATCCAAAATGGAGAGAGGAGCACGAAGATTTTTACA
>JADFGI010000287.1 GCA_022567815.1 Nitrospinota bacterium | reverse complement strand
GCCGCAGCACCGTGGCGGGAACCCTTGGGATAGAGTACGCCATATTGCGCATCGTTTCCGGAATCATGGGCATCGGCTTGTCCTGTCTGCTTTCCTGGGGAGTCATGACTTACCTTGTTAAATCCGACTGGAACCTGTATCCCGCTGTCATGCTGTGGACCCTTGTTCTGAGCGTTTTGCTCACCGTTTTAACCGGTATCCTGAGCAGTGTCGATGTTATAAAAAACAAACCCATTAAAACCCTGCGTCAGGCGGATGCGTGACCTTAACCTTTTTAAAACAGGAGAATGCAAAATGTTCCCGCTGACTGGAAAGGCATTACCGTTATTTTTCCTGATTCTTTGGTTCCCTGCCGCGAGTCTTGCGGGGGTGAAAGATATCGGTCCCAGGGAACCATATGTCGCTCCTCAGTACGTTCCACCACCGCCACCCGTTTCCCGGCTTCACCTGAAGGACAATGGCGATGGGACCATCAGTGATCCCGATTCGGGTTTGATGTGGACGCAAAAGGACAGTCACGCCGATTTGGGAAAATGCCTGAACTGGCGTCAATCAAAGGAGTATGTCGAAAATCTGCGGACGGGAGGATATAAAGATTGGAGAATGCCCAGCATGCCTGAGATTGCCGGAATCTATGACAACACCAAGGAAAACGTCAACAGCATGGATCATGATCCGGAATTTCCCCTGGCTCTGGATGAAAAATTCGCCGATGGGGCCGCCTACTGGTATTGGACTTCAGATTATTTTGAAACCGATTTGACCGATTGTTGCGCCCGGACACTTTATTTTAACACCGGGATGGGGCATTCGCGCCGGATTACAATGTGCGACAAAGGCGGTGTTCGCGGGGTGCGGAACGAAAAATAAAATCCCCGACGATGCATTTCTTCCTGCAAAGCTATTTGGGCACGACGGCACAACCATGCACAGTTGCTGGAATCGCTTTTGCAACGATTCTCTTTGTCCTTGACGCAATGCCTGAACTCGGGACCGAGTTGGGGTCGCCCTGATGACGCTTAAAAATCCATCTGGAAGCGCAAGGCAAAAATATTCAAATGTCCCCGGTTCACAGCCGGAGCGCCATAGACATGCGCTCTCACATAATTGAACATGACGCGGGTGTGGGCGTTCAGATACCAGTTAAGAGCGGCGGTATAATTGTTCTCTTTTCCTCCGATTTTTCCAGCGGAACCGTCGTTGAGGTCAATGGTGGAAAATCTGAGAGCCGCCTCAAAAGCGCCCCAGCCGCCATTTTCCATGAAATTTCTTCTTGGCGTGATCCTGCCGAAGAAGCCTTTACTATAATTCTGGTTTTCGCCGGTGAGAAAATAGCTGACCATCACATAGCTTCCATGATAATCAATGTCCGGGAGGCCGGAAAACTGTTTTACCTTAACGAGGGTGTATTCCCCCTGAACACGAAACATGTAGATAACAACAGCCGCTTCAAAGTTGAATTGGTGTACATCCTCGCTCCCGATGTCTCCCGTGTCTACAGTGACGGGACCCTGATTCGATTCCGGCTTGGAGGAAAAGCTTAATTTATCATCTGATGTGCGAAAGCTGTATCCAAACCCCAGGTGCACCAATTGCCGGCCATTTTTCCGCTGGACGGGCACCCCGGTTAAGCGTGTGCTGAAACTGCCTCCGTCTTCGCTTTGAATCCTGGGCGGGGCACTGGGGGTCGGGCGGAAATATCCCATCGCCCAGGTGGCGCGGCCATCGTAAAGAACATCATGGATGGCAATCCCAAGGTTACGTCCAGGAGTAAAGGCGCTGGGTAACGAGCGCTCCAGAAAGGTGATGTATTTGGAGCTTGTAAGATCTTCCAAGGAGAAGGGTTCTTTGAAATGTCCCACCGTGATATTGCCGATGATGGGGATTCCGATGAGGCCTATATACACATCGCTGAAACTGGTTTGGCCAACGAAATCGTATTGAGCCTTGAACTTGACCCGGTTGTAAAGAAGCCCGGAAATAAAAAACCGGGCCCGGCGAAACTCCGCTCCATTGGCGGTATTTTCTATGCTGGATTTAAACCTGCTATCGGGATCAAAAAAATTCACATCGGCCTGAATGCGCCCGCCGATCTGGTATTTGAATCGTTTATCGCGGGAGTCAAACCGGAGCCCATTTTTAAAATAGACTCTCATTTCGTTGGGATCGCGTTGTTGCGCGATTAATCGTTCCAGAACCTGATTGGAAACTCCCTGCCTCATCGCAATTTTTTCCAAAGCTTCGATGCGACGTTCTAATTTCGAGTCCTTTGCTTTAGCCAACCCAATCACCGGCCAAGGCGCAAGTATCAAAAAAATACTGATTCCCAGGGCGGTCTTTTTCCAGAAATGCATTCAAACTCTCCTTCTCACTCATGCACCATTTTTATAGCCTTGATATGGGCATAAACTTTCTGGCCCGGTTCGATGCCAAGATTCACCAAAGATTTTCTGGTGATCGTCGCAAGCATAGGTTGCCCCACATCCAGCTTGATATCTACCGAATACCCGGTGGAGTCTATCGGCCCTATCTCCATCACCCTGGCTTCCATAATATTGAGAACACTTGTCCTAATATCAGGGGGAGAGGTTACTATACTCACATCATTGGAATGAATATGAAGCCGGATGGACTGCCCAACCTTTGCCTCTTGCTGGGGAACGTGCAGTTGATGATCCATAAACTGTACGCGGGTGAGGCCAAACTCCGGTTCATGCGCGATGACCTTGGTATCAAATATCGCTCCAAGAATTTCGGGATTTATTATGCCCCGAAGATCGAGTTGTGAAAATACTTTTTTTGCCGGGCCCTCGGCAACGACCTTGCCTTCTTTTAAAAGAATCATGGTATCCACCAACTGCATTATTTCTTCCAGAGAATGGCTGATATAAATAATGGGAATGCCCCATGTGGTTTGCAGGCGGCGGATATAAGGCAGGATCTCGCGTTTTCGCTGACTGTCGAGGGATGCCAGGGGTTCATCCATCAGCAACAGCCGGGGACTGGTCAGTAACGCCCGGCCTATCGCCACCCTCTGTCCCTCGCCTCCCGAAAGGAAACGGGGCCTGCGGTCCAACAGATGGCCAATGTTTAAAATTTCGACCACTTCATCCAGAAAAATCCTGCGCTCATGAACCGGGATTCGCTTGAATCCATACAACAGGTTGGAACGCACACTCAAGTGGGAGAATAATCTCGGTTCCTGAAAAACCAGGCCAATCGAGCGCTCATGAACCGGCACGAATATTCCCCGCGCTTCGTCCTGCCATATGGTTTCTCCAAATTGCATGAATCCGGTGGGCGAACGCTCCAATCCTGCCAGACAGCGAAGCAGGGTGGTTTTGCCCGACCCGGATGGCCCAAAAAGAACGGTCACTCCGCTCTCGGGAACCAACAACCGGGCCTGCAAATGGAAACCCGGAAAACTCACGTCAAAATCTGCGGACAGGTTATTCATGTCACATGGATGGGGAGACGCCGGTTGATGGTATAAACGATCAACAATACTAAAAAGGAAAACAAGAGCAATCCGCCGGAAAGAATATGGGCCTCGGTGTATTCCAGGACCTCGACATGGTCATAAATGTCGATGGAAATTACCTTGGTTATTCCCGGTATACTTCCGCCGACCATCAACACGACCCCAAACTCGCCCAGGGTATGAGCAAATCCTAAGACGATAGCAGTGATGTATCCTCTAAGAGCCAACGGGGATGCGACGGTTAAAAACGCATCCAGCCGGGTCGCCCGCAAGGACCATGCGGTTTCCAAAGGAATTTTTCCCACCGCTTCAAAGGTGGAATGAAGCGGTTGCACCACAAAAGGCAGTGAATACAAGGTGGAGGCGATGACCAGCCCGGTAAAGGTGAAGGATAGGGCCGAACCTGTCGCCGCTTTCACAGGGCCGCCCAGCCAACCATAGGGTCCCAGGGCGATCAAAAGGTAAAATCCCAGTACCGTTGGCGGAAGCACCAGGGGAAGCGCCACCACCGCTTCCACAAACACCCGCAGGCGCGATCGGGTATGAGCCAGCCACCACGCGATGGGCGTTCCCACAACCAGCAACAAGGCCACGGTGACTCCCGCAAGTTTTAACGTCAACCAGATCGGTGCGGAATCAAAATTTGCAAAATCCATATCGGTGCTCCCTGCAATATTGGACAAGAATCAATGACGTTGCCGCAAGCGCTCGCTCCCGCGAGGGGGAAATTGCTCACGCCGGGCAATGTTTTTTTTGGGGCTCGTGAGCACAGCGAGCGTCAGCCCTCCTGCGTAGCAGGCTTTTCCTCCCCACGTAGTGGGATTTATTTCAAAAGGTAGCCATAGTCCGCGATAATTTTCCGGC
>JADFGI010000286.1 GCA_022567815.1 Nitrospinota bacterium | reverse complement strand
TTTATAACGACATCCAAAACCAATCAGTGGATGAAAAGTGGCTGGCGGAAATCGAGAAAAAGGACAATCTGTTTCCTGAAATCAATTTCAGGGGGTACGCCGGTTAGTTCTCGTTGAAGGTGCTGGAGGAACCATTGGAAAATTTGAGCTAATCTAGAATATAAGCTATAATTATCGGTTTCACCTTCGATCATTCTTAATTTACCCGTTTAAATATGAAATACTTGATTGTTATCGGCAGTGGTCTGACCGACAGGCCGATCGCGGAAAAAGACAACCAGACGCCTCTACAGATAGCGGATACCCCCAACCTGGACAAACTGGCCCAATCCGGCAAAACTGGAAGTGTGCAGACCATCCCTGAAAACTTCGAGGCCGGAGACGACGTGTCGTTTTTGTCGCTTTTAGGATTCGACCCGGAAACCCATCATGCCGGAACCGCCTCCTTCGACGCCGTGGCTCTGGATGTCGTGCTTGAAGAAGATGAGATCCCCATTTGCTGTACCTTCGTGCAACTGCAATCCAGTCACAATGACATGGTGATGAAGGATTTCACCTCCGACAACCTTACCAGCCAGGATTCGCGAATCCTTTTGGATGCCCTGCAGGAACAGATCGGGTCTGATTCGGTCCGGTTCCATGCTGGCAAAGGCCATCATAATTTAATGGTGATAAAAAGCGCTCCCTTTTCCGGGACCCTGAACCCGCCCCAGGAACTCATCGGCGAAGGCATACGCCAATTCATGCCGCAGGGGGACGAGTTTAAGGAGCTGATTTTTATCATGAACCAGGCGCAAATCATCCTGCACAATCATCCCTACAATCGTCAGCTACAAAAAGAAGGCAAGGACACAGTGAACAGTGTGTGGTTGTGGGGCAACGGACGACGACGGACATTGCCTTCATTCTCCGCGACTTTCGGCAAAAGCGCGGCTCTCATCACCTCCTCCCTGCTTTTTAAAGGCATGGGCAAATCCGCCGGGATGAACGTTGTGGACGGGAGCGGATTGAACGGCAACAACCCTGCCAGTTATCAGGGCAGTGTAGAATCCGCTCTCAAGGAGCTGGACGCTCACGACGTGGTGTATCTGCACATAGGAGAATTGGAAGACATCTCCCTGAAAGGGGATCTCGACGACAAGATTCTGGGCATCGAGGATTTTGACAACGAGGTCGCCGGACCCTTGCTGAATGCTCTCAACAACCAGAATGATGTTAAAATGTTGCTGACAGTCAACCATGTATCTTCAGCGGCCCTGATGAAATATACCAAAGACAACGTTCCCTTTCTGGTTTATCCAGCGGAGGCGGAGGCGAAAACCGCACCGGCTTTTGACGAAAAAATTCTTGATTCAGGCAAGGTCCATTTCAAGGATGGACCGGCTCTGATCGATGCGTTTCTAAAAGACCGACTTTAATGGCTTCTCTCATCGTACAAAAATATGGCGGAACCTCCCTCGGGTCCATTGACCATATCAAGCGCGTAGCCCAAAGAATCGCCGAAACCCGCAGGTCCGGGAAGGATGTCGTGGCGGTAGTTTCGGCCATGGCCGGGAAAACCGATCAACTCCTGAAAATGGCGCGGGAGATTTCAGACACCCCGCAGCAGAGGGAGCTGGACCTCCTGCTTTCCTCGGGAGAACGGATTTCCAGCGCGTTGTTGACCATTGCCCTGAACGCCATCGGCTGTCACGCCGTCTCTCTGACGGGACGCCAGATCGGACTGCAAACCGACAACACGCACACCCGCGCCAGGATCAAGCATATTGACGGGGAGCGTTGCCAACGGTATCTTCAGAAAAACCATGTTGTCGTCGTCGCCGGATTCCAGGGGATCAATGAACACGGGGACGTCACCACGCTCGGACGCGGGGGGTCCGACACTTCCGCCGTGGCCCTGGCAGTGGCCCTGAATGCCGAACGATGTGAGATCCTTACCGATGTGGACGGGGTTTTTACCGCCGATCCCCGTGTGGTTCCCGATGCGCGCAAGCTGGAGACCATCTCGTATGATGAAATGCTGGAGATGTCCGGTCTGGGGGCTAAGGTTCTGCAACTGCGCTGCGTGGAATTCGCTAAAAAATATAATATGCCTCTGATCGTGAGGTCCTCATATAATAATAAACAAGGAACCTTGATCTCGGAGGAGGATCCAAAAATGGAACAACCGGTCGTTTCCGGAATCATGTACGACAAAAATCAGGCTAAAATCACAGTCAAGGGAGTTCCGGATCAACCGGGAATCGCCGCCAAACTGTTCAACGCGCTCGCCAAAGCCTCGGTTTCGGTGGACATGATCATACAGAACATCAGCGATGAGGGGCATACGGACATTTCATTCACCGTCACCACCGAGCATTTGAGGGACGCAATGGTCGAGGTGAACAAAGTGAACGAGGAAATCAAGGCGGAAAAAATCACCGCTGACGCCAGCATCAGCAAAATCTCGATCGTAGGCGCAGGTATGCGGAGCCATTCGGGCATAGCGGCTCTAATGTTCCAAACGCTCTCCGTGGAAAATATCAACATCCTGATGATCAGCACTTCTGAAATCAAGGTTTCCTGCGTGATCGACGAAAAACATACTGAACGGGCCACGCGCACCTTGCACGAAGCGTTTGACCTGAAAACCGACCCGGTCCGGGTCTCTAAAGAAAATACCCTGCACCCTGCAGACACCAAAAAAATAACCGCCTTATAAAAACATGCGATCCATTACCATATACGACACCACTCTTCGTGACGGTTCCCAATCGGAAGATGTTTCCTTTACCGTGGAAGACAAAATTCGCATCGCCCATAAACTGGACGAATTGGGCGTTCACTATATCGAGGGTGGCTGGCCGGGTTCGAATCCCAGGGACATCGATTTTTTCAAGAAAGCCCGACGCCTGACTTTCAAGCAGGCAAAGATTACCGCGTTCGGCAGTACCCGGTATCCGGGAAAAAGTGTCGAGAAAGATGTCAATATTCAGCATCTGCTCGAAGCGGAAACCGAAACGGTGACCATCTTCGGCAAATCATGGGACCTGCATGTGAAACATGCCCTGTCCACCGATCAGGATGAAAACCTGCGCATGGTCTCGGAAAGCCTTGCCTATCTGAAAAAGCATTGCCCTGAAGTGATGTTCGATGCGGAACATTTTTTCGACGGATACAAAAACAATCCTGAGTATGCGCTGAAAGTGATGAAAGAGGCAGAATCCGCGGGAGCCGATTGGATCGTCCTCTGCGACACCAATGGAGGGTCCCTCCCCTGGGAGATCAGCAAAATATTCGATGCGGTCAAGAACACAGTAAATGTCAAATTGGGCATTCATTGCCATAACGACAGCGAACTGGCCGTGGCCAATTCCTTAAAAGCCGTGGAAGCCGGAGCCCAGCAGGTTCAAGGGACTATCAACGGCTATGGAGAACGTTGCGGAAACGCCAATCTCATCTCCATCATTCCAAATTTGAAATTAAAAATGGGATTGAACTGCGTGACCGATAAACAGATGCAGAGCCTGAAAGAGGTTTCCGCATTCGTGGATGAACTTGCCAACAAAGCCCACTGGAATCACCAGCCTTATGTAGGGCAAAGCGCGTTTGCCCATAAGGGCGGAGTGCATGTGGCCGCCATCCAGAAAAACCGGGCAACTTACGAGCATATCGAACCGGAAGTGGTCGGCAACTGGCGGCGGATTTTAATCTCCGATCTTTCGGGAAAAAGCAACATTCTCTTCAAGGCAAAAGAATTTGGCATCGACCTCAACGGCGGCGATCCTAAAGTTAAGAAAATTCTCGGCGATCTGAAAACTCTGGAAAACCTGGGGTATCAATACGAAGGCGCCGAAGGATCGTTTGAATTGTTGATGCATGAAGCGCTGGGCGACAAGGAAGTTTTCTTTGATTTTATCGGATTCCGCGTCATCGTGGAAAAACGCCAGGAGGACGAGGAACCTATTACGGAAGCAACCGTTAAGATTCGAGTCAACGGTGTTCAGGATGTCACGGCGGCGGAAGGGACGGGTCCGGTCGATGCTTTGGACAAAGCCATCAAAAAAGCGCTGACCAAATTTTATCCCGAATTGGATGAAGTCAATTTGCTCGACTATAAAGTAAGAATCCTCGATGAAAAAAAGGGAACCCGATCTAAAATCCGGGTTCTGGTGGAATCTGGAGATCATCATTCCAAATGGGGAACCGTCGGCGTTTCAGAAAATATCATCGAAGCCAGCTGGCAGGCGCTCATCGATAGCGTGGAGTACAAACTCAATAAGTTTGCAAAAAAGAACCATAATCCCTGAATTCGGGGGTTCACTTCCGCGCTCTTCCAAAAGTTCAGCCCGCCGCTTCTGGACCGATTAAGGAAACGGAATTGTTG
>JADFGI010000285.1 GCA_022567815.1 Nitrospinota bacterium | reverse complement strand
CGCGGAAGTGGTGTTCAACAAGAAACCGGAAAAAGCCGATTCCCTGGACACCCGGTTTTTGCAGGCGCAATTCGACGCAATCGGCGTCGGCAACACCGCCGAAGATCCGTTGAACGCCGCCGACCCGCTGACCAAAACCGAGTACGCGCATATCAATCAGGCGGCGAGTGTCCTTTCCCTCAAACAAACCGATGTGCTCCCTGCTATTGGCGTGATCGGCAAGGTCAAATTGCGGGTCGAGCATTTTGTGGAAGAAAAACTTCCCAACGACAGCCTGACAGTGGACGTCACCGGTGTGGGCCAGGTCGGGACGTTGTCACCGCCAGCGACGGCGGACGCCATCGGCAGTCAGGGCAATGTGGACATCACCCATACGCATCTTGATTCCCTTGGTTTCCCCATTTCCGATCCGACGCATCAACATGATTTGCCGAGAAAAACGGAGATCCGCCAGGAAGCCACCGCCGGGATCGACGCGGACGGTTTCGTGATCGACAGTCAGAATACAGCGCATGCCATCACCTTTCCCGCCGCGCCTGCCGGAACTATTGACACCGTGAAATACGAGTTGAATTTTGAGATTACCTCCTCCGCAGGTAATACGGGTACTGGCCTGGTTTTAAACGGTACCGCCCCGGACAGTTATGTTTTTTTTAAGCTCGGATTCCCGAATGTCTATACGCCGAATGGAAATTTGGACAGCGCGGCCCCCACCATAGTTAACATTTTACGGCAGTCTGGCTTCGGGGGTGCGACGATGAAATTGTTCAACGCAACTCGTGTCATCACCCTCACTCCGGTGGAAGACACGGCGGTTATAGGGACTGGGACATCGACTTCCAAGACCGGTGCGGTCACCCAGCATTCCTCAGTTCCGAATGTAGGCGGGAGCGCGGAGAAGAACACCAGCACCATCGTCGATTTCATCGACATCACCAGCCAGGTATCCGGGGACTGGTCGTGGTTCACCAACCGGGAAGTGCAGGTGAAATATAACGGAACTTCCGATGGCCGGACTGCTTTCATCATCCATGTGGCGTTTGAAATAGAGTACGCCAGGCGACGGCTTAGTTTTACCGACAACGTCACGGCGGATGTCCAGGGAGTGAAAGACGACGGCGCTGGAACCATCAGCGGGGTCGCCGACGCTTTGCTGGAACGGCCCGATCACGTTTTCAAATGGTCGATTCTCAACCTGCTTGGTCTGAGTTCGGCGGAGATTGATTCCACGTCATTTTCCAATGCAGGCACTGCATTTGCCGGTGCGATCGCGGGTGGATACAAACTGGCAGGCATTGTCCAGCGCAAAGGAGAAATCAAAACCATTTGGCGTGACTGGGAAAAGAATTGCCGGGCCTACTTCTTTTGGGATTTGGGCAAGGCGAAGATCCAGTTACGGCCCTTGAATCAGATCACCCCGCCGTTCACCCCGGATAAAACCATCGCCGATAACATGATCCGCCTGGACGGCAACGGACGCGCCGCGATCCGGGTCGAGCGCACTGCCAACCGCAACATCGTCAACACCATCGATCTTCGCTATAAACGCGACTGGGCTTCCAGTGAATTCGATTCCGTTGAAACCGGCAGTGACGCCGATTCCGTCACCCGCTATGGGCGGCGTGAAAAACCGCAGGATTTCGAGTTTGACTGGACCCGCGTTCAGGCCCAGGCCGTGGACCTGGTAGCATTTTTTCTGGCCCAGCAGAAGGAGCCCTCGGACGTGCTGGAGTTGGAATTGTTCCTCGACAACATCGAGCTTGAGCGCGGCGACATTTTGTCCATCAGCCCGCCGACGCATGAAGATACCGGTCTGCCCGCCCTTGTATTGGGAGCGGGAAGGCAAATCGGATCGGGAACCGGGCGGCGCATGGATTCCATCCCCGTCACCCTCCAATTGATGAGAGTCATTTAACCAGCGTATCGCTGGACCAAACCAGCCTGGGGGCTGGACCCTATATTTACGTTCGACCAACGAAGCGTTGGTTCAAATATGAGGAATCATTAGTTTTCCTTTAGCCTGGAGACTTTTTTCGAATTTTTCTCAATTAAGAAATGGAGGTTTAACAAGGTGAAAAAATTTATTTCAATAATAATTACAGGGATATTTTTATTCTGCATGCTTTCCAGTGCGGAAGCCCTGGTCCGGGAGGTCGCCAAAAAATGGGACAACGTCGCGGTAGCAGTGGATACCGATTGGTTTGCCCAGGATTTGACGTCATCCACAAATGCCCAGCGCAGTGGAGTCAGTTCCAATTTTGACGCCCCAGTCAAACACACGTTTCAGTTTTCCTGTCCCACCGCTACCGTGATTAATCTTCAATTGAAATACAACGCAGTTACAAAAGTTGTTAATTTCAATGGCGGAGAAGCTATCGGGTCGAACGACGGCCATCAGTTCTCCGTTATTCTGCACAGCGGCATGAGCTATAACATCCAGCACAAAACGTCGACGCAGGCTTGCGCCGTGGTTATTACTGAATCTTTTAATGTGGATTTATAAAAATGAAAATTTTTTTTCTATGGGTGGTTCTAATTATTTTCATGAGCGGCAATGGTTTTGCTTCTCCCATGCAGGGAATGGGAATCAAACAGTACAACACACGCGTTTCCGCATTTGCCCCGCTTCCCCGTTTTATTGAAAACAGAATTTCGGATTTTAGCGTTGGACATCCCTTTACCAAACAATCCGCCGCGGGAACCGTGACGAATGACACGACCACGCATCTCAACGGGACGCAGAGTTTCAAGATAACCACGGATGGCGATAATGTCGCCGTCACTGCCCGAAGCGGCCTGCTGAGTCCGACCCTCGATTTCACCGGACAGGAACTGGTGCTTCAAATCAACACCGACGCCATCGAGGTGATGAACGAAATTACGGTTTATATGACGTCTGATAATTTTGCGGCTGATTTTTATATTTTTCCTTTTGATGATCCCTCGACCAACTTCATAAAAAACGGGGACTGGGTCACGCTGACCATGAACTTTTCTGACGCGTCCATCACCGGGTCGCCCAATCGGGCCGCCATCAATAATATTCAGTTGCGGATACGCGACAATGGGTCGCAGGTCGCCAATGTAAACTTCGCGTCCATAGGGATGACGCCGGAACCAAGTGCGGGTTTGTTGACCTTCGCTTTTGATGACGGGTGGGTGAGCCAGTACGACGAAGCGAAAAAGAAACTTTCTGAAAATGGGTTTCCCGCGACGGCTTATGTCATTAAAGACAATATTGGCCTGTCCGGTTTTCTCACCCTGAACCAAATGCACGAGTTGGAAAACCTGCATGGTTGGGAAATGGCAACGCATCACGGAACCGATTTAACCACTGTTGGCCTTGCGGACGCAGAGACCCTGATAAAACAGGAAAAGCAATGGCTGATCGACAACGGGTTTAATCGCGGGGCCGATCATTTTGCGATTCCCAATGGAGCGTTCAATCAAAGCCTGTTGGATTTGTTTCGCAAATATTTCAGGACGGCGAGGGGCATAGCCGGGACGGCGGAAACTTTCCCGCCAGCGGATTGGCATCGACTGCGAATATTCAATGTGCTCAACACGACCACGGCCACGGCTATCGCCAACGCGGTAGATGACGCGCGGACCAATAATACCTGGCTGATTCTCCTGTTCCATAAAATCGTCGCGTCGCCCACGGTCAGCACAGAATATTCGATCACCAATTTTGGCACCGTGGTGGACGATATCGCCACCGATGGCATCGCCGTCAAAACCATTTCCCAGGCGATCATCGATGGGTTAGGTACCTTATAATGAAAGAGCAGGCCGGGCGGCTGGCACCGCCCGAACCGACCTGATTGCCTAAAACCATTTAAATAGCCTGGAAAAATAAACTTTCAGCAGGACAGGGACATGCTAAAACGGGTGGATAAACCAATCTTCGGCCGCGCATTTGATGAGGACGTGCGGGTAGAAGAGATATATGGCCGTGAGAACGCCCGCGATCGGCAACGACCTCTTGCCGAACCGGGTCCACGGTGCGCGTGGACCCAGCGCGTCGGCGCGCAGTTCCTCGACGTCTCGCCGCTGCTCGCCAACCTGACGCTCGGCATCCTGCTCGGCAACGCGGGCCGCGAGAGCGAGGAGATGACCTCATCGCTCGAGAGTCTCCAACCCGTTCTGCTCACGTGCTTCTTTACGCTGGCCGGCGTCGCCCTCGACGTCGAGAGGCTCGGCGTCATCGGCCTCCTCGGCGGGACTTACTTCCTCGCGCGCGCCGCCGGTAAAATCGGCGGAGGACGCATCGGCGCGCAGTTCGGCGGCGACCTGCCCCGCGTACGCCGCAACGTCGGCATGGCCCTGCTTCCCCAGGCCGGCCTGGGGAAGCAGGGCCATGCCGAC
>JADFGI010000284.1 GCA_022567815.1 Nitrospinota bacterium | reverse complement strand
CGGCTAACGCTCATGTTCAAGTGATCGGAGTGTTCGATCGGAAATGGGTTTCGCCCCTTGCCCATGTCTTGAAAGATTTGGGATGCCGGCATGCCTTTGTGGTTCACGGCGAGGATGGACTCGATGAAATTTCGCTGATGGATGTAACTCATGTTGCAGAGCTCTTGAATGGCGATATCCGGGAATACAGTATCAGCCCGGAGGAGTTTGGTTTGCAACGTTGTTCCCCGGAACAGGTCCGGGGCGGCTCTCCTGAAGAAAACGCGGAAATTATCAAAGCTATTTTGGAAGACGAGGCCGGGCCTAAAAGGGATATCGTCCTGTTAAATGCTTCTGCGGCCATTCGTGTGGGTGGAATGGCGGGTTCGCTAAATGAAGGATTAACGGTTGCGCGGAAATCCATTGCTTCGGGGGCCGCCAGGGAAAAATTGCAGGAACTATGTAAAGTGAGTCATTCCTGAGGTTCCTTTTTGACATGGCATTTGTTAGGTTGCTTTAAAGTGCATTCAAGGCACTATTTGCATGATGTCATGCTGAGCCTGTCGAAGCATGAGCCTATTTATAACCTCTTGTTCCCCTTCGACAAGCTCAGGGTGACACCTTGAGGCAATTGGAAATAATTTTTCAGCAACCGGTTACTATGGCAAACATACTGGATAAAATATTTGCGCATAAAAAAGAGGAACTGGATAGCACCAGGCGAAAGGCCTCTCTTGCAGAAATCAAGGGAAGAATCGGCCAGCGCGAGGCCGTGAGGGATATCCGGCAGGCCCTTGCGCCCGCGTCATCTTCAAGAATCATTGCCGAGATCAAGAGGCGGACCCCATTCAAAGGGGAATTGCGTCCCGACTTTGACGGCCTGGCCATCGCCAGGGCCTATGCTGAAAATGGGGCCGCCGCTATGTCCATTCTCACAGAGTCAAATTATTTTGGCGGCAGTATCGAATTATTAAGTCAGGTCCGGGATGAAGTGAAGATTCCATTGCTCAGGAAAGATTTTATTTTTGATCCGTATCAGGTTTATGAATCCCGTGCTTTTGGAGGGGATCTTTTTCTGCTGATCGCCACTTGGCTGGATAAAAATCATTTGGAAGATTTACTGGAGTTGGGCAAAGAAATCGGCATGACCGCCCTGGTGGAAACCCATTGTGAACGGGATATGGAAAAAGCTTTTTCCGTGGGTGCTTTCCTGATTGGCATCAACAATCGGGATTTAAAAACCGGAAAAACCGATCTGGATATTTCGCGCCGCTTGCTAAAAATGGCAAAAATGGTTCCCGACAATTTACTGGTTTGTGAAAGTGGGATTCATTCCGCTATAGAAATCGCGGAAATGGAAACGTTGGGGGCGCACGCATTTCTGATCGGCGAGAGTTTGATGAAAGCGGATAACATTCCAGAAAAACTGGCGGAGTTGACGGGAGATAAAAACAGAGGGAGCGTTTAGTTTTGTAACCAACTGTTTTTTTCACTGTTTTACAAAGCGTTCTTTCATGAAGTGGGCGAGCGGAAAATAGGGTTACAACAAATGGGTATTCAGAAAAATACTTGTTGGGATATTAATTCAAAAATTTGCAAAAGGGCACAGATTTTTGAAAAATGGTTGAGCAATCGCGCATGGTGAAAGTAAAAATCTGCGGTATGACAAATTTGGAAGATACACTTCTTGCGGTAAAAGGAGGCGCTGATGCGGTGGGTTTTATCTTTTACAAAAAAAGCCTGCGCAATGTTTCCGCAAAAACGGTGAAAACCATTGTCGCGGCTCTGCCTCCGTTTATTGAAACCGTAGGGGTTTTTGTCAATGAATCTGCGGACCGCATCAACCGCATTGTAGATTCCTGTAAACTGTCCGCTGTTCAATTGCATGGCAACGAATCGCCTGCTTTTTGTAAAAAAATCCGCCGCAAGGTGATCAAGGCAGTGCGTGTAAAGGGCAAGGATTCTTTCGACGGATTATCCTCCTATAAAGTCAGCGCTTTTTTATTGGATGCCTGTTCCGATCAGCAGCAAGGGGGAACCGGCGAGACATTTGATTGGCGACTCGTCAGTGAAGGGAAAAAATACGGTCCGGTAATTCTTGCGGGAGGGTTGGACCCATCGAACGTGGCTCACGCGATCCAAAAGGTCAAACCCTACGGTGTGGACGTTTGCTCAGGGGTTGAAAAAATACCTGGAATAAAAGATCCCTCCCGGTTGAAGGCATTTATCAAGGCCGCAAAAAGTGGCAAGTCATTACGGTATTGAACGTAACTCGGTAGTAAGGAAATAGAAAGATGGAGCAACCCATGAAGCAAATCCAGTTGCCGGATGAGCGGGGGCATTACGGTGTTTTCGGCGGCAAGTATGTGATCGAGACATTAATGCCTGCGTTGAAGGAACTGGAGCAGGTTTTCGCCTCCGCCAAAAGCGACCCGTCATTTCAAAAGGAATTGAAATATTATTTGCGGCAGTATGTGGGTCGGCCAACGCCATTATATTATGCCGAAAATTTAACCCGCCAACTGGGCGGGGCTAAAATCTATCTGAAGCGGGAGGACCTCAATCATACCGGCGCTCATAAAATAAACAATACGATAGGGAGCGCACTGCTGGCGCTTCGCATGAATAAAAAACGCGTGATCGCCGAAACCGGAGCGGGCCAGCATGGGGTGGCAACGGCCACAGCCGCCGCCTTGTTTGGATTGGAATGCGAGGTCTTCATGGGCGAAAAGGACATCAAACGGCAAGCGCTCAATGTGTTTCGCATGAAACTGCTTGGGGCCAAGGTGATTCCCGTCTCAAGCGGAACACGCACTCTTAAAGACGCGACCAGTGAAGCGATCCGCAATTGGATCACCACGGTTGAGACCACGCATTACATCATCGGATCGGTGGTCGGACCGCACCCTTACCCGATGATGGTACGCGAATTCCAAAAGATCATTGGGGAAGAAGCCGCCGGGCAAATCATGGACATTGAAAAGCGGATGCCGGATGTTTGCGTCGCCTGTGTTGGCGGCGGAAGCAATGCGATGGGATTATTTTATCCCTTCATCAACCATGAAGAAACCCGGTTGATCGGTGTAGAAGCGGCGGGATTGGGGATCGAGACCGGCAAGCACGGCGCTTCCCTGAGTGAGGGAAAGCCGGGGGTTCTGCACGGGATGATGAGCAATCTTTTATACGATGACGACGGGCAAATCGAAGAGGCGCACTCGGTTTCCGCAGGGCTTGATTATCCCGGAGTGGGGGCCGAGCACAGTTATCTCAAGGAAATTGGCAGAGCGCAGTATGTTTCCATCACTGATGAGCAAGCTTTGGAAGGTTTCAAGCTTCTTTCGCGAACGGAGGGAATCATCCCGGCCCTGGAATCGGCGCATGCCATTTCCTATGTCACGCAGTTGGCTCCCAAAATGAAAAAGGATGAAATCATCGTGATTTGTCTTTCGGGCCGGGGAGACAAAGACGTGAACCAGGTCGCCGATATCATGGGAGTGCCTTTGTGAGCCGCATCCAGAATTGTTTTCAAAAGCTGAATGAGAAAAATGAGAAGGCCCTGGTCGCGTTCATCACGGCGGGGGATCCTGATTTACCTGCCAGCCAGCGGATTTTTTCCATCATTGAAAAAAATGGCGCGGACATCATCGAACTTGGAGTGCCATTTTCCGATCCGCTTGCGGACGGACCCGTCATTCAAGCGGCTTCCCAGCGGGCGTTGAAAAGTGGAACCACCTTGAAAAAAATCATCCAGCTCGTGGTTGAGATTCGCCAGTCCTCGGAGCTTCCCATCGTATTGATGACCAGTTACAATCCCGTTTTTGCTTATGGACTCAAGCCATTCGTGGATGACGCCCTCAATGCCGGGGTGGATGGAGTCATCATTCCCGATCTTCCTCCAGAGGAAGCCGGAGAGTTTAACTCGTATGCCAGCAAGCAGGGATTGGATATGATCCATCTTTTGGCCCCCACCAGCACGCAGGATCGAGTGCGTTTGATCGCCGATGAAAGCCGGGGATTCATCTATTACGTTTCCCTGACAGGGACGACGGGAATGAAATCCGAGATGAGCGGCAATTTGAAGACCAAAGTCCAGGCTATCAAGAATGTTGCAAAACTGCCCGTCCTGGTCGGATTTGGTATCTCCGGTCCGGAACAGGCCAAACAAGCGGCGGCTCTTTCCGATGGAGTGATCGTGGGAAGCGCCATCGTCCGGTTGATCGAGCAGAATGGAAACCCTGCCGACCGGGAAGCGAAAATCGGCGATTTTGTTGCCCGCTTGAAACAAGCAATTTCCACTCTGGAATGATCCTGGGAATCAATTCATGAGCCCCAAGATATCGGTCATCATTCCCGCCTTCAATGAAGAATCCTCCATCGGTCTTGTCCTGAACGATCTTCC
>JADFGI010000283.1 GCA_022567815.1 Nitrospinota bacterium | reverse complement strand
TGTCAACATTCATAGACCCTAAAAAAACAGTGCCCAGACGATGAGCTAACCTTTTTTAAAATAAGGGGTTATCTTGAATGGGTTGTGGAATTCGGAGGGCGGACTCTTTGTTTGAGCCGAGATACCAGGGCGGCAGGATTCAGTGAAATTTTCTCTTTAAAACTTCCACAGGACTTTCGTATTTATCGCAGGCAACGACTGAATCAGGGTCCATTGAATTGCTTTGGTAAGAATTGAGTTCTTTTGCGTGGATCATTTTAGCGCCACAGGTCTCGATTTCCCTGGAGCAGAAGTCACACATATTCAAGGTCTTTAGATTATCCACCCGCGCCGTGTCCCTCCCATGTGAGGTTGATTGCATTTGAAACTCCTGTTTTTATTATAATGCAAAAGATGTTTGGCGTAATCCCTTATTTTTGAATGCCTTGAGTTTTAAAACAGAAGGAAAAATTCTGCCCTTTCGACCGGAACTATTTTCCCCTTCCCGGAACACTCCCAAAAATTGTCCTCACCCCGAAAGATAACTCCTTTTAAATCAATTATTTTTCAGGTTTCGCAGCCAATCCACTTTGGCATTGACCTTGCTTTCAATGTCTGAAAACCGTTGCTAACGCTTTTTTATTGAATGGGTTAGTTGCTCAAGAGTGTCCCTGGCGATTCCGATAAGTTACTGATCGAAAAATAATCCGGCCTTTCCCCCAAAGCCGTCGGTACGTTTGACAATAGAGGATTGTGTCCAATCAAAAGCCTTGATTTAATTGCAAATATAAAGCGGGTAGGAAGCCGGGTGAAATTTCTGAATCCCACAAGTGGGTTTTATTCCCCTGAGCTTGCCAGGGTTTTTAAAATGAAAACCCTTGCCGGATACTCCGTCTGCTTGCGGCGGCATGGTTTATTTATCGAGCTGGTGATTTTTGTAATCGTGGCGGGGTCCTTTTTGTTGCCCCTGAACGCAACCGCTCAGATCACCCCGAAGGGCCGCGACCAGGTTTTCAAGCAGGCGGCTCCCGACCGATTCATAAAAAGCCGGGAAAAACTTCTCCATCCCCAATCGACCATCATTCCTGTGGAACCCGACACCTGGATCCCCCTACATCCCGAAGAATTGAAAAAGGTCAAATTCAAATTGACCCGTTTGGTTATCCAGGGGGCGACGGTTTACAGGAATCAGCAGTTTTTCCATTTGTACAAAAATTTCCTTGGGAAGCAGATCACCCTGCAGCATATTTATCGAATCGCCGATGCCATCACTAAAAAATACCGCAACGCCGGATATATCCTGACCAAGGCGATTGTGCCGCCCCAGGAAATTTACGATGGCACTGTACGCCTGAATATCATGGAAGGGTATATCCACAACGTGCGCGTCCAGGGCCGAGTGGTGGGTCCCAAAAAACTATTGAACGCCTTCCGCAAACGCCTCATGAAATCGCGGCCCCTCCACGCGAAGGATCTGGAACGCTATCTTCTGCTGATCGACGATTTGGCGGGAGTCTCCGTTAAATCGGTTTTGACGCCCTCGAAAAACCAGCCAGGGGCATCCGATCTCACTCTCATTCTGGAAAACAAACCTTTCACGGCACACGCCGGAGTTGACAACCGGGGAACAAAATTCAACGGCCCATTTCAATTCTTTGCCGGTGCGTCGGAAAATTCCCTTTTAGGATTTTATGAAAAAGCCGGAGTTCAGGGTGTTATCACCAGCAACCCGGAGGAATTGTATTATTTCAACGTTTTTTATGAAGCCCCGGTTTCAAACGAGGGCACCACGATGAATCTCTCAGCGGCTTTCAGCCAATCCAAACCAGGTTCGGGTTTGAAAATTTTCAATGTGGAGGGGGAAAGCCACACCTTCTCCTTCCGTTTGAATCACCCGTTCATCCGGTCGCGGGGAGAAAATTTGCGCGGTCATCTCTCCTACACCCATAGAAATACCGAAACCGATATCCTGGGAACCCGTGATTCGGAGGACCGTTTGCGTATCCTCAAATTGGGGATGGTTTACGATTACACCGACCGGTTTCACGGCATCAATCTGATCAGCTTCAACATCAGTCAGGGACTCAACATACTGGATGCCACCGAGCCGGGGTCGCTTAATCTGACGCGCTCCCAGGGCCGCAGTGATTTCACCAAAATATCCGGAAAACTCCAACGGCTACAGCAGTTGGCCCCTTCGTGGATGCTTTTGGGCTCCGCCGCCTGGCAGTATTCTTTCGAGAAACTTCTTGCCTCTGAAGAATTCGGCGTGGGCGGTGTTTCCTTTGGCAGGGCTTTTGATCCGTCGGAAATCACCGGGGACACGGGACTGGCCCTGGGTCTGGAACTACAGCGGGCGTTCGATGTGAAAATGCAATTCCTGCGTAACCTTCAGGCCTACGTTTTTTTTGATTATGGTTCCGTCTGGAACCGAATCGCCACCCCCACTGGCGCCAAACAGCAGGACCTGGCGTCCGCAGGGGTCGGCACGCGGTTCAATTTAACCAAACACGTCTCAGGTTATGTGGAAGTCGCCAAGCCCTTGATCCGGGATGTCGCCACCGAAGGGAATCGAGACCCACGGGTATTTTTCAGTTTATCGACAACGTATTGAACATGAATTTATGAATACGATACAAAAAAGCCAGCTAATGTTTCCAGACCTTTTCCAGTCATCTGGCGCCGTTCCCAAGCCGCCACCGAGGCGACGCAAACTGGTGTTCGGGACTCCCCGACAGCCCGGAAATGTGATGGTTTTTATGGTTGCATTCATGGTTTATTTGCTGGGCATTTTTCCCTCCATGCTTTACGCCCTGCCGTCGGAGGGAACCGTGCAGGCGGGGTCGGCGGCCATCCACCAAACCTCTCCCGACACGCTCACCATTCAGCAATCGACCCATAAAGCCATCATCGACTGGCGCAGTTTCGGGATTCTCAGTAACGAGCGTGTCGATTTTCAACTCCCTTCAGCAAACGGGATTACGCTCAACCGCGTGACCGGCAACCAGCCATCGGCAATTTTTGGGAAATTGACCTCCAACGGCAATCTTTTTCTGATAAATCCGAATGGAATATTGTTTGGGGCCGGGTCCCAAATAGACGTGAATGGGCTGGTGGCCACGACCAGTGATATCCGCAACGAAGATTTCCTGATCGGTAATTACAATTTTAATATTCCCTCCAACCGGGGAGGTATTGTGGTCAACCGGGGAACCATCACCGCCGCGCAAGGCGGGTTGGTCGCCCTGGTAGCTCCCGGAGTGCAAAACGACGGGATCATTACAGCAAGACTGGGACGAGTCAACCTGGCGTCGGGCAACACCTTCACCCTGGACTTCTATGGAGATCAACTGATCAACCTCGGCGTGAGCAGTCAGATCGTTGAACAGGTTACCGGGTTGGATGGAGAAGTCCTTACTTCTCTGGTCTCCAATCGCGGAAAAATATTTACCGACGGCGGCACGGTGGTGTTGAACGTCAACGCCGCCCGCGATGTGGTGGACCAGGTCATCAACATGTCGGGAATCATCCAGGCGCGGACGGTGGAAGACCGCAATGGAACCATAATCTTGCGGGGCGGCGACGCAGGGTTGGTCGATGTCTCCGGGACGCTGGACGCTTCCGGCCTTGATAGCGGGGAAACCGGAGGAACGATTCATGTGTTTGGCGACCGCATAGGTTTGTTTGGAAGCGCCCTGCTGGATGTTTCCGGAGATACCGGAGGAGGCACGGTTTTGGTGGGTGGGGACTATCAGGGATTGGGAGCCTTTCCCACCGCTGACGAAACGTTTGTGGGCCGCGACGTGTCCATATTCGCCGATGCGATTTCATCAGGCCACGGCGGACGTTCCATTTTCTGGTCCAACCGGCGCATGCGGTTTTTCGGTTCTGTTTATGCTCGAGGAGGCAGGGAGTGGGGCGACGGCGGGTTCATCGAAGTCTCCGGCAAAGAGGAATTGTTTTTCGACGGCTGGGCGGACACCTCCGCTCCCAACGGTTTGATGGGAACCCTTCTTCTCGACCCGGAAGATATCATTATCGCTGATGGCTCTGGAGCTTCCGCCAGCGGGGGAACAACCTTCACGATTTTTGAAGAAACCTTGGAAAACCTTTCCCCGAATACCAATATCGAGTTACTGGCGAATAATTCCATCACCTTAAACGATCTGGCCGACAATCTCCTCAACCTGAACATCAGCGGTTCCGTGACCCTGATCGCGGTCAACGGGGCGATCACCTTCCTCGACACCAACGATAAAATCAGAGCCGTCCGAAACATAAATTTGACCGCCGGAGGCAACCTGAATCTTGGCTCCATCGCATCCACTCAGGGAAGCATCACTCTGAAAGGCAGGGCTATGAATATAGCCGGAACTCTAAGCAGTACCCTGGGCACGACCA
>JADFGI010000282.1 GCA_022567815.1 Nitrospinota bacterium | reverse complement strand
TATCGGAAGTTTATTGACCGACTATATCGTCCTCGTAGTTCTCCACCTAAGCATTGCCAGCCAGGAGCTTATGGAAGGCTGGATCATGCTTTTTGCCGTGGTTGTTCTGTTTTGGGTCAGTTACTGGTTGGTGTCCAAAATTGAAGCGGAGAAATGGCAGTCCTACATCACGAAAAAAATGAAAACCGCCGTCTCGACCGGGAGCGCGTTCGCCCTTGGCGGGGTGGCTTTTTTATCCGTATATCGTGAAGGATTCGAGACCGTTCTATTTTACAAAGCCCTTTATTTTTATGCGGGAGACGGAACTCAAGGCATCGTACCCGGATTTCTGGCGGGTTGCGTGATTTTGGCCGTGGTTTTTTATCTGATCAACAAGGCCGGTGTGAAAGTGCCGATCAAATGGTTTTTCGCCTTTACCAGTGTGTTTCTGTATTTCATGGCCTTCACTTTCATGGGAAAAGGTTTGCACGAATTACAAATGGGACAAGCGCTTTCCATGACCCCGGCGATGTTTGCCCCGGAAATATCCTGGCTGGGAATGTACCCCACCTGGGAAACTGTGATCGGACAAGGCGTTCTTGTCCTGGCCTATGTTTTCGCTCTGGTCTATACCTTTGGAATCAAACCGGAAGTGCAACAGCGAGAGTTGAAAAAAGAAACCTCGCAAATTCAAGACGACATTTCCGTGGTGCACGGTCTGGTGGAGCATATTTCCCACCATGCCAAGCGATGCGAAATTTTCCTTAAGGACACCAAAGACCAGGATTTAAAAGAACTCTCCGGTCATCTCAAGGAAATTGATGAAAAAGTCCACGAGCTGTTTGACCACGTTTCGTTTGTTGAAAATAAACTTCATGACGGATTTGAAAAACTGGGCCGGGCGGCATTTCCTGGAGATAAAAAGAAGGAGTTGTCTTGAACATCCGGTCATTCAAAAACACGCGGAATTTTCATAAATGGGTGGGATTGGTTTGCGCGGGATTTTTTATCATTCTTTCCATTTCGGGTTTCATCCTCATGCATTACGACAGCTTGGGATTGAATCATGTCGTGATCAGCGGAAAATTTCTTCCCGATAAATATTTTCAACTGGCGGCATCCAAACGCTCCATTCAAGCAATCAGCGCAACGGAAAATGGAATCCTTTACGTGGGAACCAATTATGGGCTTTACCGTTCGCAGGATGAGGGTAAAACCTGGACACAGCTCGAACAGGGGTTATTCAATCAAAACATTCATGCTTTGGCGATGGACCCGGCAGAAAATTCTGTCCTGTACGCCGGAACTTCCGGAGGAATTTTTAAAACGGAAGATGGGGGAGATCATTGGACCGACTGGTTTGACGCTTCCAGCGGTCTGACCAATGGAGAGGTGAACGACCTTATCATTCACCCAGATGATTCTGAAAAATTATTTGCCGCCACCGAAGGAGGGCTCTTTTATTCGGAAGATGCCGGCGACTCCTGGGAACTTTTGTTTGATGCAAAGGGCATTGAAAAAGGAATTCCCGTAAAGTTGGTTCGATTGTCTTCGGTCGATCCCAGTGATATTTATATTGCCACTGAAAACGGAATGTACCGCTCCAGGGAGGGAGAGGACAAATGGGAACCCATCTGGAAAAATCAGATTTCAGATGTGCTCAGTATGGTGTCCTTGAAAACTGATCCCGAATTTTTTTATATTGGAACGCGACAAGGACTTTTCAAATCTTTCAACCGTGGCAGAAACTGGGTGAAAGACAAAAATATTACAACCGCGCCCTCGCTGATTGTGAACTCGCGTAACATTGCCAACTTGATGGTCACAACCGGAAAGAAAATTCTCGTGTCCGGGGATGGAGGGGATTCATGGAAACCAGTGAAATTTAACCCGAAACAACGATCCTCCTCCGGCCCCGTCACGATCACTCGGATTTATCAAACAACATCGCCCTCCCCCGTTCTTCTTGCAGGCACGGCGTCCGGTTTATTTCTTTCCAGAGACGGCGGCAATAACTGGCAGGAACCGGAATTATCGAACGCAGGGAAAAATTCGTCCTCCGAAGAAAGGAAAATGGATTTGGTCAAGCTCATCACCGAAATCCATACCGGGAGATTTTTTGGCAACTATTTCATGTTGCTGGTGGATCTTGCCACATTGGGCTTGGTCTTGCTCGTCTTCTCGGGAATTTGGGTCGGCGTGAATCGAAATAAAATCAAGCGGCGAAAAAAAGATGAATCCGCCGAAGAATTGGAAGAAGATCTCTTGATTAATGTTCAAGAAACCGCCAACGACCTCTACAATGAAAGTCACGCCATCCACGATATGATCGAACATATCAGCAATCATTTGGAAAAGTGTAAAACCATTTATATGTCCAAGGAGAAAAAAGAAATCGAGGAAATTGACAGGCACATCACAACATTAGATAAAAAGATGCACCATTTGATTCGGCGCATCGGTGAATTTGAAAAGTTTTCGCAGAATTAAAAAAATAAGAGGCTCCCTACTCTTTCACCGATATTCTTCCGGATATATGCCTCCGCAAGCTACAGATTATAATTTTCCATCGCTTTCCTAAAAAAAGTTTACCCGAATGGATTCTATAACTTTGATCCCTTATTTTTCACGCCTATAGTATAGTAAGCCCCGCCGTTCATCTTGCAAGGACACTCCGTTGAAATCGAAATTAGAAATATTTTTAAAGCTATTCATTGTCGTCGATCTGATAATCCTCCTCCTCAATTTTCTAAACAACTATGTTGATGTCGATTGGGTTTCCGCGTCTCCGGGTAGAAGATTGAATAATCCCCTGGCCGGGCTCCTGGAAGCCCTTTTTTTATTAGGGTGGGTCAATCCAAAAATAAAAAAAACAAGTTTTGAATTTTTAAGAACGCTCATCACCGAAATCCCGCGTGGCTATTATTTTTTCGGCCTGCTCATTCTTATGCAAATTTTTTTGGAGGGAATGCATCTAACATCCCCTGCCAAAAGTTATTGGGATTTGAATATTGAGAAGGGTTATGCCACCTTTTTTTCTACCATCCAGCTTTATATTCTTGGATTGGCTGTTTTAACCATTGCCAATGAGAGAATGAATGATCTTAATCCCATACCTAAATTTTATGAGTGGAACCTTGTCGCCTTTCTTTTCATGTACCTTTCACTGGATGAATGTATTGGCATTCATGACAAGGTTAACGTGGAGGCAATCAATTTTCTGCCCCACTGGGAGGGAATGGATTCGGTTTTTCTCTGGTTATGGGTTTACGCTCCGATGATTCTGGCCACAGTAATTTTTCTTGTGCGATTTTTTATTCGCGCATCGAAGAACAATCCCAAGGTCAGGCTTGCTTTTCTGGCGGGGTTATCATCCTGGGTTGCGGCTTTGGTTTTGGAAGGAATCGCGAGGAGCAGTTCTTTCCCGCGTTATTTATTGATCGCAATGGAAGAAGGCGCGGAAATGGTGGGTACGACTTTGCTCCTTCTGGGATTCGCCATCTATTTAAAAAATATCCCCTCTGACAAATGATGCCACAGCCAGTTCAAGGTTCCCGCCGAAGATTCGCCGCCGCCTTCATGCCGAGTATCGCGACAAACATTGAAATAGCCAGATACTCCGCGCAAAATACCTTGGCCGATTCCTCGATAATGGCCGACAAATCGGTTCTGGGCTCCTGGGTTGAGTCAACAAAGGTGTGAATGAAGTAAAACAAAAAAGCAATTCCCATCATTTCCATGACCCTGGGATAACGTAAAATTTCCGGCAGGAACCCAGCCATCAAAAAAAGCGCAACGATTCCATACAAGATTACAATAATATCATCCCATTTCCGAAAGCCTTCGGGAATCCCCACCGCAGGGTCCAAAAACCTGCCCGTCATTTCGTGAAACCTAAGCAATTCGTCAAGAAATAAAAACGCAAAACCCATCGTTGCCAAAAGCCAGAAGAATCTTAAAAAATCTGTTCGCGCCCGAGATAAATTAAATGAAACCCCAGCACAAATACTAGCCAGTGCGAGAAAAATTGCGGACAACGTCGTCACCATGCCGCCTTCCATGAGAAAATAACGCCCTGGTTGATTCTCGGGAGCAATCATCACTGCAATCGAAAGATAAATGACGGTCCCGATGGCAAAGAGGCCAATGGGTTTTCTTAATTTTGGGAGGGTCACTTGTGAGCGTTGGGCCAAGGCCTCTTTAAAATTACGCTGAAACATCTGGATCATGAGTCACCTTTTCAATAAATATTTAGCAGGTTGCTGAAAAAGTCCCAAACACGAGGGTTTCCACTGTTGTCATGCTGAGCCTGTGATATTCGACCGTTGCCTTCATGCCCCGAAGGGGTATGTCGAAGTATGACCTTGATAATAAGGGCTGTTTTCACACTTCGACAGGCTCAGTGTGACAGTTGCGGGTAGAAAAA
>JADFGI010000281.1 GCA_022567815.1 Nitrospinota bacterium | reverse complement strand
TCGCTAAATAAATCTTTTTATTTTTTTTCATTATTCACACCTATTACCCATTTCATCCTTGCTCCCATCGGAATCAAAATTAGGGGTCAAGTCTTGACTTGAGACAACTGCTTTCGACTTCGAGAACCGTCTGGTGAGCATCACCAAAAAATAAGGGGTCAAGTCTTGACTTGGGACAACTGCTTTCGATTTCGAGAACCGTCTGGTGAGCATCACCAAAGCTGGAACCACCGCTTGAGTAATTTACCGCCTGGCAACTAACGGCATTCACTACACATGCCGAACATGTCCAGTTTGTGAGAGGTGATGGTGAATCCATTGCGGGCGGCAATTTCTTCTTGCAGTTTTTCAATGAGAGGGTGATTGAACTCGATGATCTTTCCGCATTCGGTGCAAATCATGTGGTCGTGATGGCTATGCATATATGCGTGTTCATAGCGTTTTTGTCCATCGCCAAAATCCAGTTCCGAAGCGAGACCGCTCTGGGTCAACAGGGCCAGAGTCCGGTAAACCGTCGCCAGGCCCACTTTGGGCTCGGAGGCCGTAACCAGTCGATACAGTTCCTCCGCGCTGACGTGCTCCTCGGAACCCAGAAAAGCTTTCAGCACCGCCCGCCTTTGCCGGGTAATCTTTAAATTGTTCTGGGAGATAAAATCTTCCAGAACCTCCAATTCCTTACTGGCCATTTTAAAAATGCCCGAAAAGTTTATAAAGCTTTGTGTGGGTTAATTTAACACGAGGTTTTTCAGAGGTCAACGCCTGCATTTTTCATTTTTGTTCAAACGAAAATTCTATCAAGCCCTGGATGAAGATGATGGGTGGGCCAATTGTTTTTTGATAGAGTTGATCAAATCCGTTGCGGGAATTTCATTCTGGGAACCGGTTTCCATATCCTTCAACAAATATTTTCCAGACTTTATTTCATTTTCGCCAACAATCAGGGAAAATCGCGAAGCCGACTTGTTGGCTTTTCGCATCTGACTCTTCATACTGCCTCCGGCATAATCCTGGTCCACGCTGAATCCGTCGCGGCGCAACTCATGAATGATTTTGAAGGTCACGAATTTTGCCTCTTCCCCCAAACCGACCACAAAAATGTCCGGCCGGGATTCCAGGTCCTTTTTATCGCCAAAGGGGATCACGGATATCAACCGTTCCATTCCCAGCGCAAACCCGAAACAGGGGGTGGGCGGTCCCTCAAATTCCTCAACCAGGGAATCGTAACGGCCTCCTCCGCAAATGGCGTTTTGCGCCCCAAGTCCTGTGGAAACCACCTCGAACGTTGTGCGGGTGTAATAATCCAGCCCGCGAACAAGCATGGAGTTCAGGGAATAGGGAGTTTGTGTGGAATCCAGAAGTGTTTGCACCTGGTCGAAGTTTGTCTGGCATGATTCGCAAAGATGGTCCTTGGTTTTCGGCAATTCTTTGGCTATTTCCCGGTCGCGTTCCACCTTGCAGTCGAGAACTCTCAGAGGATTTCTCTCATAGCGATGATTGCAGTTTTGACACAACTCATCCAGATGGTCGCTGATAGCTTCTTTCAACGTTTCCCGGTATTTGGGCCGGCAATCGGCACACCCAAGGCTGTTGATTTCCAGTTCCAGTCCGGTCAGGCCCAGCAATCGAAAAAACTCCATTAACAGGGTCATGACTTCAACATCGACCATGGGATTGTCGGTCCCCATTGCCTCGATTCCGATTTGATAAAACTGCCGGAACCGTCCCGCCTGCGGGCGTTCGTAACGGAACATGGGTCCCATGTAATACAGTTTGACCACTGAAGGGGGATTATACATTTTATGCTCAATGTAAGCCCGCACCACCGAGGCGGTTCCTTCCGGACGCAGGGTGATTTGTTCTCCGCTCCGGTCGGTGAAGGTGTACATCTCCTTTTCGACGATATCCGTGGTCTCGCCGATACTTTTGGAAAAGAGTTTTGTCTTTTCAAAAATGGGAATGCGGATTTCCTTGAACCCATATTTGCTGAAGACGTTTCGGGCTATTTCCTCGACCCACTGCCATTTTTCAATTTCTCCGGGGAGGATGTCCTTGACGCCGCGAATACTCTGAATTTTCATGTTGGGTCCGATGGCCCCTTACAGGGGAGGAAGCCCGCTACGCGGGAGGAAATATTAACGTGCTATGGGTTTTTATGGCTGACCAAATCCTAATTCGTGCCGAATTTTTCTCAGGGGCTCGTGAGCGTGTGATATTCGACCTTTGCCTTCATGCCCCCTAGGGGTAAAGCGAGCGTCAGCCCTCCTGCGCCAGCGTGACGCTGGACCCAATATTGACGCGCTATGGATTATGGCTTTTAAGGGCTCGTGAACAAAGTGAACGTCAGCCCTCCTGCGTAGCAGGCTTTTCCTTCCCTGTAAGGGGCGTAGCAGGCTTTTTCTCCACGTGTAACGAGGGTGTGGCCAGGTACTTCTCCGCCAGATCTACATCATGTGTACTTCCAATATAAAGGGGAACACGCTGATGAATTTCCGTCGGGACGATATCGAGAATATTTTTTTCGCCGGTGGATGCCCGGCCTCCGGCATCTTTGATGATGAATCCCAGAGGAGCGGCCTCAAATGCGAAACGCAATTTCCCGTTTTTATTTGTCGTGTCCCTGGGATACATGAAAATCCCGCCCTTGAGCAAGGTCCGGTGAAAATCGGAAACAAGAGTGCCAATGTAGCGTAACCGGTAGGGTCTGTTTGTGGCAGGGTCTTTTTCTTTTAGGTATTGAATGAAATTTTTTTGTTCCTCGCACCATATTTCCGTATTTCCTTCGTTGATGCTGTATGTGGAGCCCTGTTTGGGAATCTTGATGTTGGGATGTGAAAGAAAAAATTCCCCCAGAGCGGGATCCAGGGTGAAGCCGTGAACTCCTTTTCCCGAAGTGTATACAAACATGGTGCTGGACCCGTAGATAACGTACCCTGCGGCTATTTGTTGATCGCCTCTTTGCAATAAATCTTCATCCGTAACCTTAATGCCCTTGCTGATTTTTCGATAAATCGAAAAAATAGTGCCGATGCCAACGTTGACGTCAATGTTGGAAGAACCATCCAGCGGGTCCATCATGAAAATATATTTTCCAGGGTTTCTGTCTGGCGGAATGATGACCGGATATTCCAGCTCCTCGGAGGTGATGGCGCAAACCGTTTCCGATTGGCCAATGATCTTGGTGAAGGTCATGTCCGCAAACTCATCCAGCTTTTGGACCTCTTCGCCCTGGACGTTGATTTTTCCAGTCAATCCCAAAATATCTTCGCCAATGCCAGCCTTGTTCACTTCCAGGGAGACGATCTTGGAAGCCACCATGATCTCATTCATCAGGCTGGTGAATTCCCCGGTGGCGCCAGGATTCATCCTTTCTTGTTGGCGGACATGCTGAACTAAAGTGGTTCTTTCCATTTAAACCTGTCTCTTTCTGAAATTTAAAGAGAACCCAAAAAATTGATATTTCCAGCGTATCGCTGGACCAAATATTTACGTTCGATGGGTTTTTGAAGAATCATTAGTTTCCCTTTAACCCGGAGAGTTTCGCATAAGAACGAGAGCCCCTCATCCCAGCCTGTCACCCTGAGGGTGCTCCTCAGAGGGGAGAAGGGTTTTCCCCTCTCCTCCATTGGGGAAGAGGATTAAGGTGAGGGGGATTGGGATTCTCTTTCATTTTTTGCAAAGCTCTCTTATTTAAAGGAGGCTACCTCGTACATAATCCGGGTTGAGTTTATCGAGGCGCTCTTGAGGCGCCCTTAATGTGATCTGCCGGAAAATTCTGGTGATTCTACCTCATTTTAAAATGCACGGCAATCAATTACAGACATCCAGATGACACTTGCCAACGAGGAATGCTTCCTGAGAAACAAATTATCCAACGGTGGCCTTATTACGGGACCGGGAGTTGCGCTTGCGGTCGTTTTCATTGAGGAGCCTTTTCCGCAATCGGATACTGGTGGGCGTGATTTCCGCAAGCTCGTCCTCATTGAGGAATCCCAGTATTTGTTCCAGACTCATAATCCTTGGAGGCGTGAGAATGATATTTACATCCGATCCCGAAGCCCTCATATTGGTCAATTTTTTTTCCTTGCAGACATTGACCACAAGATCATTGTCCTTATTGTTTTCGCCTACGATTTGCCCCGAATAGACCTGTTGTCCTGGCCCCACCAGCAAGCTTCCTCTCTCCTGGAGGTTGAACAGGGCGAACCCGGTGGTTTTACCCGTTTCCAATGAGATCAGTGCGCCATTGATTCGCGAAGCGATTTCTCCGCAATAAGGAATATAATTGTGGAAATTCCGATTGATAATTCCCGTTCCTTTAGTCAAGGTCAGGAATTCAGAAGTGAAACCGAACAGCCCGCGAGTGGGAACGACAAATTCCAGACGCAGGGAACCTTCGCCCATCTGGATCA
>JADFGI010000280.1 GCA_022567815.1 Nitrospinota bacterium | reverse complement strand
TAAGATTTCGTCAGCAACAAACTCATAGAACGTTAATCCTGGGTCCAGCCCCCAGGGCTGGTTGGGTCCAGCGTCACGCTGGCCCCCCGCGTTGCGGGGTAGAAAACTGGGGGAAAAATTCCGTCCCAAAAGATGATATTATCAAGCGGGTAAAATAAATGAACGATCCTGCCGCATGCGGACGGGGTATCCGACAGGGATTCTAATTTAAAAGCCGTAGCAAGCTACGAGGAATAAAACCCACTGGTGGGAATCAGGGAAGGAGGATGCTCACACATGGAACCCGATGTTTCCGAAGATTTTCGGGATGAAAAAAAAGAAAAGTTGTATGGAAAAATTTCTATCTGGACGGCTCTTGTTTTGTCCACCATCATAACTGTAGGCTATGGCGTGACCTATCCTCCCGACTCTAAGGAAGTCCAGGAAATGCGGATTTTTTTCAATAAAAATGGCCGCACCGTTTCTAAATTTCTGCACATGACGCGTGAGGAACGAAAAGCGTTTGCGGAGAAGAAAAGGCATCCATTTTACTCCAGTTATTTGAAGGCTTCCGAGGTAGAAAAGGAAGAAATCAAGGGTCTGGCCCATATTTCCTTTGATTACACCCGGTATCAGTATTGGTTTAATTTTGTTTTTATTTGGACCATTGGTTTTGCAAGTTTTTGGTTCATCGGAGTGATGACGGAAGGAGCGATCATCCTGATGCGCAAGGATAAGGCTAAAAGACAAGCGTCCATTGATTCTTTAAAATAAAAGCTCCAGATGTTTTCTTTTGCATAATCACTTATTTTCTAGTTATTACAAAAGAGCAAACCTGGAAAAATAAAAAAACTCAATTACAGTCCATACCATTTCTCATTTTTATTAATTTTCCACAATGGGTAGGTGAACGGGCAGGAAGGGATGGGTTAGACCATTGGGCCAGCGATTAATGGCGAAGGTTGAGGAAAAGTTATGACAAATTTAGAGCCTTCATTTGGTGTGCTATGTACATCTATTGTCCCATTGTGACGGTCAATTATTTTTTGACAAATAGTCAATCCAATGCCCGTACCACTGTAATTTCCTTTCCCATGTAATCGCTCAAACGGTTGAAAAATCTTTTTGCGATATTTATCTTCAAAACCGATCCCATTATCCTCAACAATTATCTGTAAATGTCCAATTTCTGATATTTGACTATAGATATGGACTACAGGAGGCACTCCTTCCCGGTGGTATTTAAGAGAGTTCCCAATCAGGTTTAGAAACAGATGATGCATTTGAACAGGATCTGCCATAATACCAGGGATATCATTAATGTTCACGGTTCCCTTGGTTTCGGAAATGCGGCTCTCAAGATCAATCAGGATTTCCTTAAAAACTTTATTGAAATCAACTTTTTCAAAGGGGCGAGTCTCATTTGTTACCTTTGAATAATTAAGTAAGTCATCTAGAAGCGCTTGCATCCTTATGGTAGCGCTCTGAATTTTATCTATATAGCTATCCCCTTTATCATCTTTACCTTTTTTCCTGAGTCGTAACACATCTCCAAAAATGATTATTTTACGTAACGGTTCTTTTAAATCATGAGAAGCTATGTTTACAAAATCCTGAAGCGAAGAATTACTTCTTTCCAATTCAGCGGTACGTTTTTTGACAAGCTTCTCCAGTTTTTTCTCGGTCAGTTCACGCTCGATCACCCTTCCAATTTGAATACCCAATGTTTTCATGGTTCCCAGCAACGTTTGATTTGGCTCTACGGCTAAATTTGAGAAAAACTCAAAAACGGCCACAGTCTTATCTTCAATCACTACAGGGAAGGCAAAGCCTGCCCTGACACCAATTTCATCCGCTAACTTGGATCTGGGAAAGTTGCTGTCTTTAGTCACATCTTTTATCCACGCAGGTTCATTGTTAGCCAATACCCGGCCTGGTAATCCTATCCCCCGAGCCATTGGGGTGGATTCTGTAATAGAAATAAATTTTTCGAATGATTCTCTTTCTTCAACGTACCAAATCTTTGATGAAATAAGTTCCTCTTTTCCCTCCTGCAAAACATAGAGGTGTCCCACAGGCCAACCCATAGTCAAACATATGGATTTTAAACAAATCGGGGCAACTTCATTCAGGGTTCTAGATTCATTAGCCGAGATGGTTATAATTTGGAGCAATTCCTTAAGTCCTTGTTCATGATTAAACTTTTTCACTGCTTGTCTTCGTTGGATAACATTTTCCTTAAAAACCCTGAGAGCCGAATAAATCTCCCCAACTTCATCTTTTGATGTGTTGACCGGAATTTCAATCGCCAAATCATCATTGGCAAGTTTCAGCATCATTTGCGTGGCTTTATTAATCGGTTGTATCAATCGACGAATGCCAATGCCATAAAAACCAAATATCACCAAAACCCCAGAAAGTATCAATAATATGTTTGTGAACAAAATTAAACGTGAATTTCTTCTCATAAGTTCCTGGGTTCTTTCAGAAGCTCGAGAGTTGACCACATTTTGAAACGTTTTAATATTGCCCATGATCAGCTTTTTCTGTTCATCATAATAGGACCCAAATACCAATTGTCTGGCCTTGTCAAAATTTTTATTTTCCACTGCCGCCATTGCGGCCTCTTCAGTCTTTATTAAGTTGTCAGAATATTCTTTAGCTTTTTCAATATAGGAAAGTTCCGACGGCAAGACTTTTAGTTCTTTGAGTTTCTCAACCGCCTTGTCCCTGGACCGCGTATCATTCACCTCTCTCCAAAAATTGTCATAATGAATCCGATTTCCAAATTGCACGTAGCGCCGGATCTCATCTGTTAAATAATCCGAACCTTGTGCCAGTTGCTGTCCAATACTTTGTAATTCTCTCTCCAAATCAATTGCTACTTGTTCATTTTTATAGCCGGCATTCAATTTTAAAACAGCAATACCGACTAAAATAAACATGACAACAATCAGGGCCGCTATGAATCTGAAGATTGAAAATAAAGTCATTTTGATCCCAGAAAAAACACGCTTAAAGGTCCTTTGATAATAGAATCATAGAAAATTCTGAAATCGCCCTATTTAAAGTCTCCTATTACTATTATAGTCGGGGTATATTATTTTTACATAGGAAATATAGGTTAATCTAGGAGTTGGAGCATATGGTGCGAAATTACAATGGTTTTATAGGCTCTCATGGTTATGGTATCTGTTAATTTGGCATATTTATTATATGAATTCTTAAATGCGGGAATAATGTAAAACGATAAGGGATTATGCGGGAGTTTCGACAGGTTGGGTTGCCTGAGTTGCCAGTGGGGAGTTATTTCTGAAAAGCTCTTTAAATTGGGAGCACAGACTGGAAAGCTCGTGATATTGAAAACCTGATCCAGTAATTGTTTTTCCTTCGATTTAAGCCTTCCTTATAAATTCCCCTCATTAGTTTCTTAGGTTAAAATGTCCTTATGGATGTGAACCAGATTCGCCTCATCATTTTTTTGGGAGTATTTTTTCTCATGCTGGCGCTGGAGCAGTTTCTCCGGCGGCATCCTTTGGTCGATTCCAAACCCCGGCGGTTGGGAATCAATCTCGGCATCACGGGGGTGGATATCATCGTGATGCGGCTGGTTTTTGGTGCGGCGGCGGTGGGGGCGGCCCAGTTCACCCAGGAAAGAGGGTGGGGGGTGTTGAACTATTGGGACCTCCCTTCGGGTGTGGAATTGCTCATCACCGTGGTTTTTCTGGACCTCATGATCTATATCCAGCATGTGGTGGTGCACATGATCCCCTTTTTCTGGCGGTTTCACATCGTGCATCATTCCGATCTGGATCTGGATGTTTCTTCCGGATTGCGTTTTCATCCCGTTGAAATTCTGGGGTCGATGCTGTTTAAAATCGGATTGATTCTGGCGCTCGGTCCGACGCCGTTTGCCGTCGTGGTATTTGAGGCCATTTTGAACAGCATGGCCATGTTTTCCCATTCCAACATCACTTTGCCGCCGTGGCTGGACAATGCCTTGCGCCATGTGATCGTCACGCCGGACATGCACCGCATCCATCATTCCGTCGAGGTGAACGAAACCAATTCCAATTACGGATTCAATCTGTCAATATGGGACCGTACGCTCGGCACCTATATTCACGAACCTAAAAAGCCGCAACCGGAGATCGTGATCGGCGTCAATTCCTTCCGCAAACCAGAGGAGGTGAGTTTTTTAAATTTACTGCTCATCCCGTTCCGCAAAATTCCCTGACCCCCCCTTACAGGGGAGGATAAGCCTGCTACGCAGGAGGGCTGACGCTCGCATCGCTCACGAGCCCTTAAAAAACTCAGCACTGCGTAAGATTTCGTCAGCCACAAACTCATAGAACGTTAATACTGGGACCAGCCCCCAGGCTGGTTGGGTCCAGCGTCACGCTGGCGCGGGGAGGAAAA
>JADFGI010000279.1 GCA_022567815.1 Nitrospinota bacterium | reverse complement strand
CGGCCATTAAGGCCGTCAAGGAGGCGGCGCCTTTCTATCCTTTTCCGATCAATATAAAAAAGGAAAAGTTGTCAATCCTGGCGACTTTTATTTACAGTCCAAATTACGGATTGTTGAAGAAATAAAATTTGAAGCGCCTTCAGGGCGTCTCGAAAAAATCAACCTGGACTATGAGCCAACCCCTTAAGATAAGAGAGCTTTGCATAAGTGGAGAATTTTCATAGGAATTTCCCTGAACCAACCTAGCAGGTTGCTGAAAAACTATTTTTTCTACCCGCAACTGTCACACTGAGCCTGTCGAAGTGTGAAAACAGCCCTTATTATCAAGGTCATGCTTCGACAGGCTCAGCATGACAACAGTGGAAACCCTCGTGTTTGGGACTTTTTCAGCAACTTGGTAGAGAAAGATGTTGCAATTCTGGTCCAGGCAATTTCGGCCTGAAAAAATGATCCCCGGCACTGTGAGCGACCGGGGAAGGCATTATAAATCCCGCTACGCGGGAGGAAAAGTTGGGCTCCGTTCACTACGCTCACGAGCCCCCAGGCTGGCCGCTAACAGCGGGGTCGCTCATTTGGATATTGGTCTATCTTGCAAAAAATGGCGGGGAATAAGGATCAAATATCGGTTAATGCTTTAACTGGTAAGTTGGTGGTCTTTCAGAAGGGGCTGGAGATATGTGACGCAACTGGCCATCGTCGCGAGTTGTCCGTAATCTTTCTCGGGAACCTCAATATTGAATCTTTTTCTAAGCTCCATGACGATATCGAGAAAATCCATGGAATCCAGGTCGATCTGTTCCCGCAGACTGTCCTGGTCATTAATGGAACTCACATCCTCATCAGGAGCAATATCGCCTAGTATACTGATCACGGCTTCCCTGACATCTTTTCCTGTCATCAATCTCCTCCTGCTAAAATTCTGATTTTATGGAAAATAATTCCAAATTTCAACAACAAACTATCCCTGGAACCGTTTCACGATAAGAACCGAGTTGATTCCAAACATCCCGAACGAATTGTTCATTATATAGTTCACAACTTCAAGCTTTTTCGGCTCATTGACCACAATATTTTCCAGAGCGCACTCCGGATCCAGCGTGTCCAGGTTGATAGTGGGGTGGACCCAATTATCCTCAAACGCGGGCAGGTTGCCTGCAAGCTCCAACGTTCCCGCCGCCCCCATGGTATGGCCGATAAAACTTTTGGTGTTGTTTATCCAAACCGTTTTTTCGCCCTCAAACACGCTCTTTATGGCCGTGTATTCCTGAATATCCCCCAGCTTGGTGGCCGTTGCGTGGGTATTGAGGATATCCATGTCCCCCGCCTGCAACCCCGCTTTCTTGAGAGCAAGACGGATGCACTCCGCCTGCCGTACCGGTTCGGGAAGGATAAAATCATGGGCGTCGGAATTGATGGCATAGCCCACGACCTCCCCAACTATTTTCGCGCCGCGTTTTTCGGCATCCGGCAATCGTTCCAGGGTGTAAATACACCCCCCTTCGGAACAGACGATGCCGTTTCGATCCACATCGAAAGGCCGGCTGGCCTTGGTCGGGTCCTCGTGCCGGGCCAATGCGCCTTCGCTCTCGAAACTGGCGAAGATGCCGAAAGTATGAATGCTTTCCGAAATCCCGCCCGCCAGGGCCAGGTCCACCTCGCCCAGACGCAACATCTGGAGTCCCTGAATGACCCCCATATTACCAGCCGCACAGGCCGCCCCGATCGTGTAATGGGGGCCGGTGATCTTCATGTTCAGAGTCACTTCTCCGGCGGGGTTGTTGGCCACCGTCCTGGGATTGTGATGATGCGACCAGTATTTTACGTCGTAATTGTACTGGCTGATATTGTGTACTTCATTTTCCGTCTCGACGTTGCCGTGCTCGGTGACGCCAATGTAAACTCCAATACGGGAACGGTCGATCTTTTCCATGTCCCAGCCTGCATCTTGAACCGCTTCCTGGGCGCAATAAATGGAAACCGACCCGGCCCGGGTACCCCGTCGAAGCGCCTTCTTTTTCTGATACCTTAATTCGTCAAAATCGCAAACCCCGGCGGGAACCTCGCCCATATACCGGGTTTCAAACATGCGGACCCCTGATTTACCTTCCAGCAGGCTCCTTCTGAAATCGGCCAGATTATTACCGTTCGGGGCCGTCAGCCCGATCCCCGTGATGACAATGCGCTGTTCAGGGCTAACCCGGTTTTCCATTCTCTATAAATCTAGGGGATCACTCGTTGCCAGACCCGACAAGGGCGGGGGAAAAAAATTATGCACGACCAACGCATTTCAACTGTTAATTGGTAATCCTTCCGATATCCGCAGTTTTCCAAGGATTATTTTTAAATCAATTTGTGATCGGAAAGCGAATAATTATACCATAAAACCCCCTGTAAAAAAAGGCAAAAGGCCAATGGTAAGTTGGGGTTATTGATTTAGGTTCCATCCCTCTTTTGCAATAGGGCAACGGCGTAGGCGGCCATGCCTTCCTCCCTACCGACGAAGCCCAGGGTCTCGGTGGTGGTGGCTTTGACGTTGACCTGCTCCGGGTCGATGCGGCGGCGATATTTTTCTTCATGGCTTCAATATGAGGGGCGATTTTGGGTTTTTGCGCGGCGATGATGGAATCGATATTGGAAATGGCGAATCCGCGATCCAGGCACATCCCCCCCACCTGCTTGAGAAGGATCAGGCTGGACACGCCTTTCCATTTGGGGTCGGTGTCGGGGAAATATTTGCCGATATCGCCGCAACCGAGTGCGCCCAGCAGGGCGTCGCAAATCGCGTGCACCAGCGCGTCGGCATCGGAATGCCCATCCAGGCCAAGTGTATGCGGTATCTCCACCCCGCCGAGGATCAGTTTTCTGCCTTCCACCAGGCGGTGAACGTCGTATCCATTTCCAATTCTAAACATCATCCCCGCCACGCGGGGAGGAAAAGCCTGCTACGCAGGAGGGCTGACGTTCGCTTCGCTCACGAGCCCTGGAAACCTTCCATTGGTGTTCATCGGTGTTCATCTGTGGTTTCAAATTCACTTTAAGGAGTGACGGAGATTAATTTTCTGGCTTCTTCCCGCGTCCACCGGTCCGCAGAGAGCACATCCTCAAGATGGGTTACTGGTTTGCTCTTGTGATTGTCCATCGTCGTGCGGATGATTTCGGGAATTTCCTGGAAGGAGATGATTTCATCGAGAAAGGCCTGCACCGCAATTTCGTTGGCGGCGTTGAGCACGGTGGGCAGGGTTTGCCCGGCCTCCAGAGCGTCAATGGCCAGCTTGAGACAGGGAAACTTTTCGTAATCGGGCGCCTCAAAATCGAGCCGGGACAATTGGGCCAGATCAAGCGACGGTAATTCGCATTCCAAGCGGTCGGGGTAGGACAGGGCGTAGGCGATGGGAACGCGCATGTCGGGAATTCCCAATTGCGCCATTATGGACGTATCGACGAATTCGATCATTGAGTGGATGATGCTTTGCGGGTGAATGATGATATCGACCTCGACATCCAACCCGAATAGCCATTTGGCTTCGATATACTCCAGTCCCTTGTTCATCATGGTCGCCGAGTCGATGGTGATTTTGTCACCCATTGACCAGTTCGGATGATTGAGCGCCTGTTCGATGGTCACGTGCTCCATCTGTTCACGGGTAAACGTGCGGAAGGGTCCGCCGGAAGCGGTGAGGATGATCTTTTTGATCTGCTCTTTTTTTTCACCGTTCATTGCCTGCAGGATGGCGCTGTGCTCGCTGTCGATGGGAATGATGACGACATTATTATCTTTTGCGGCTTTGAGGACCAGTTCCCCGGCCACGACCAAGGTTTCCTTGTTGGCCAGGGCCAGGTTCTTTCCCGCTGAAATGGCCGACAGGGCGGGGACCAGCCCGGCGCTCCCCACCATTCCGGAGACCACCAGATCGCAGTCCGGCCAGGTGGCGACTTTCACCGGCCCTTCTTCTCCAAAGATAAGTTCCACATCCAGTCCGGCCAGCCGTTCCCGCACAATGTTTTCTTTCGAGCAGTCAAAAATAGACGCCACTTTAGGCTTGAATTGTTTGACCTGCTCGACAAATTTTTCTACATTGCTTCCCGCCGACAGACCGCAAATCTCGAATCTGTCAGAGTTTCGCGCCACCACATCCAGCGTGTTGACGCCGATAGACCCGGTTGAACCCAGAAGAGAGATTTGTTTCATAGTTGTATTTTGGAGGGTCCGGTTATAAAAACAGGCGGTGATACATATAAAGCACAGGACCGGCAAACAGCAAACTATCGACGCGGTCCAGAAACCCGCCATGCCCCGGAAACAACTTGCTGGAATCTTTGACTCCAGCGGTGCGTTTTAATATTGATTCCGCAAAATCTCCGAGTTGGCCGATAGTACCGCAAATGAGAGCCGCAAGCAAACAATGCCATATAGAAGTCTCTTGCAAAAACCAA
>JADFGI010000278.1 GCA_022567815.1 Nitrospinota bacterium | reverse complement strand
GTTATCTGGATGACATTTACGGCGCTCGTTTGCGGACTTTGATGTCCAATAAAATCAACCTTGCGGAAGCGCTTCGAACTGCTGATTTGGTGGTGGGAGCGGTTCTGATTCCGGGAGCCAAAGCGCCCCGGCTGGTTTCCCGTGACATGCTGAAAAAGATGCAACCGGGATCGGTGGTCGTGGACGTGGGGATCGACCAGGGAGGGGTGTTCGAGACTTCGCGGCCCACCACCCACAGCGACCCTATCTATGAAGAGGAAGGGGTCGTCCATTATTGCGTGGCCAATATGCCGGGAGCCCTGGCACGCACTTCCACGTTTGCCTTGACCAATGCGACCTTTCCTTTTGCCAGGGAACTGGCGCAAAAGGGTTACCAGCAGGCGCTCCTGGAAAACCCCGCTTTAATGCTGGGGCTTAATATTTTTAAGGGGCATGTGACTCACCCCGCCGTGGCCCAGGCGTTGGATCTGGAATATGTTTCTCCTGAAAAACTTTTAAACTGACCTGTTTGTCATGCAAACGTCCAATTTTGTTCATTTGCATTTACACACTTCTTACAGCCTGCTCGATTCCTCCCTGCGTCATGAATCCATTTTCAAGCGTGCGGTGGAGTATAAAATGCCTGCCGTGGCCATGACCGATCATGGGAACATGTTCGGGGCGGTGGAATTTTATACTGGAGCCAAACGTCATGGCCTGAATCCCATTATCGGTTGTGAGGTGTATGTTGCCCCCGAAAGCCGGACCGAAAAGAAAAGTAAATATCATCTCCGCGACGCGTCTTACCACCTCATTCTATTAGCCCAAAATGACACTGGATATAAAAATCTTTTGCGTTTGGTGACATCCGGGTATTTGGAGGGTTTTTACTACAAACCCCGAATTGACAAAGAATTATTGGCGGAACATTCCGAGGGTTTGATCGCGCTCAGTTCCTGCGGAAGAGGGGAGGTGGCGGACAGCATCACCAAAGAAGACATTCCCCGCGCTATGGAAGTAGCAGGAGAATATAGGGAAATCATGGGGGCGGATAATTTTTTTCTGGAACTGCAATATCACAAAATGGAGTACCAGGAAAAAATCAACAAGGAGTTGATTCAAATCGGCAGGAAACTTTCGATTCCACTCGTTGCCACGAATAACTGTCATTATCTGGAGAAGAAAGATTTCCGGGCTCATGAAATTCTGCTTTGCCTGCAAACCGGAAAGACCATCAACGATCCGTATCGCATGCAGTATCCCTCCGATGAATATTATTTCAAATCACCGGAGGAAATGATCGAAATATTCAAGGATGTTCCTCAAGCTATCGAAAACACGGTGAAGATTGCCGAGCGTTGCGACCTGCACATGGATTTCGGCAAGCTCAACTTTCCCGATTACCCGGTTCCGGAAAATTATACCCTCGAAACCTATTTAGAAGAAAAAGCTAAATCAGGCTTGCAGGAACGGCTGAAGATTATGGCTGAGCGTGGGGTTTCGTTTGATAAGGAAGCGTATGAACATAGGATGGAAGAAGAACTGGGGATCATTCGGGATATGGGGTATCCCGGTTATTTTTTAATCGTTTGGGATTTTATCGATTACGCCCGCTCGCAGAATATTCCCGTTGGTCCGGGCCGGGGGTCCGCCGCAGGAAGCGTGGTTGCATATTCTTTGAAAATCACCGACATCGATCCCCTGAAATACGGACTCCTGTTTGAACGGTTTTTAAATCCTGAACGGGTGAGCATGCCCGATATCGATATTGATTTCTGCATCGAGGGCCGAGACAAGGTGATCGATTATGTAACCCAAAAATACGGCGGTAATAAAAATGTTTCCCAGATCATCACCTTTGGGAGTATGAACGCCAAGGGGGTCATCCGCGATGTGGGCCGGGTTTTGGAAATGCCCTACGGGGAAGTGGATAAGATCGCCAAACTCGTTCCCAACCGGTTGAACATCACCCTCAAGGATGCCTTTAAAGAAGAACCTCTATTTAATGAAATGCAAAAGGAAAACCAAAAGGTTGCTGAGCTTTTGGAGATTGCCCGGAGCCTGGAGGGGCTCCCCCGCCATTGTTCCACCCATGCCGCGGGAGTGGTCATTTCCTCGCGTCCGCTGACTCAATTTTTGCCCCTTTATAAGGGCAGTAACGACGAGGTGGTGACCCAGTTTTCCATGAACAGTGTTGAGAAACTGGGTCTGCTGAAAATGGATTTTCTGGGTCTCAAGACCTTGACGGTGATCGACAATGCTCTGAAACTGATTAAGCAGTCGCGGGATGTTGACCTGGATATCGCTGGCATCCCTTTGGACGATTCGGAGACGTTCAAACTCTTGTGCCAGGGGCGAACGCTTGGAGTGTTTCAACTGGAAAGTTCGGGCATGCGTGATCTGCTGAAAAAAATGAAGCCCGATTGTTTCGAGGATATCATCGCTCTGCTTGCGCTCTACCGCCCCGGACCGCTGGAAAGCGGCATGGTGGATGACTATGTCAAACGGAAACACGGAACGCTGGAGGAAAAGTATGACCTTCCTGAACTGAAGGATATTCTCAAGGAAACTCACGGGGTGATCCTGTACCAGGAACAGGTAATGAATATTGCCAGCGTCCTTGCCGGTTTTTCACTGGGCGACGCCGATCTACTGCGCCGCGCAATGGGAAAAAAGAAGCCGGAAGAAATGGCGGCGCAGAGGGAAAAATTCATGGAAGGTTGCCGGAAATACAAAAGACCGAAAAAAAAAGCCGACAAAATATTTTCTCTCATGGAAAAATTTTCCGGATATGGATTCAACAAATCGCACAGCGCCGCTTATGCTCAGATTTCCTATCAAACCGCGTATCTGAAATCGCATTTCCCGCTGGAGTTTTTTGGCGCTCTGATCACCAGTGATATGGACAACACCGACAAGGTTCTCCGCTATATTCACGATTGCCGGGAAAATGGGATAAAGGTTCAGCCGCCAGACGTAAATTTCAGTACCAGGGATTTTTCGATATCCGACAACCAGCTTGTCTTCGGGTTGGGAGCGATCAAAAACGTGGGGTCGGCGGCGATTGATTCGATAATCGAAACGCGCAGGCAATTGGGCCGTTTCCCATCCTTAAAAAAGTTTTGCGAATCGGTGGATCTCAGGCAGGTAAATAAACGGGTACTTGAAAGCCTGATTAAAAGCGGCGCCTGCGATTCGCTAGGAGAAGCCCGTTCGGGCATGATGAACAAATTGCAATCCACCATGGAAATGGCACAGGCGAATCAGCGGGACCGTCAACTCGGTCAATCCAGCATGTTTGAGGTTTTTGATGAACAGTCAGACCCTGAAGATAAAAGCCAGGAAAATGTTAAAGAGTGGGATGAGCAGGAGCGATTGAAAAATGAAAAGGAATCGATCGGGTTTTATATCACCGGTCATCCTCTGGATCGGTACGCGCATGACCTGAAATGGTTTACGGATGCAAATTCCGCCAGTATCAGTGACGCGCCAAACGCAACCTCCGTGAGTCTTGCCGGGATTCCCATCAAGGTATTGACCAAGACCACGCGCAAAGGCGATAAGATGGCCATCGTGACTCTGGAGGATTTACATGGCTCCTTCGATGTCATCCTCTGGCCAGAAATATTTTCAGCTGGCGAAGCTTTACTTCTCAATGAGGAGCCTCTGCTGGTTAAAGGAAAGGTGGATGCCGAGGGGAGCCTGCCAAAAGTCATCGCCGAGGAGATCCGTCCCTTGTCCGATGCCAAAAATCATTGGAAAGGGAAAGTTCATATTCATCTGCGGACGCCCGGTCTGGAGAAAGAAACTCTTTTGCAAATAAAAAATATTCTCTCCGCTCATAAGGGAAACAACGAAACTTTCATCCATTTTATTTTCCCAAATAGTGAAACCAGAATCATCAGTGTGGAAAATAATTTACGAATCCAGCCGTCGGATGAAGTGGTTCAGGAAATCGAAGCTATTTTGGGCGAAGAGGCTATTCTGTTTGAATAGAAATTGAGAAGAGGCGGCCATAGGCTGGCATGCCTAACGTTTTATTTTCTGATAAATTAACCTTTGGATCTCCTCTGCCGTGACGAGCGCCTTTTCACCGGTAAGTCGAAAAGGAATGATAACCTTTTCCCCTGTGAATGAAACCACCTCTACGGTGGTGACACGCAGGGCTCCCAAAAACAGGACCGGCATAAAAGCATGGGAAAATTTTTTTACCAATTTAATATCCTTCCATTTAATCGACAATCGGGAACGGTGGAAAGGAAAGTGTAGCCGGTTGAAGTGCATGGCGATTCCCCTTTGCCCCAACGTGACAAAATAACAGCGGGGAAACAATTCTCTGTTTTTCAGCATCAATTGAAAAACTTTTGTAAGTCCCCAGAACAGGATGAGACATGTCAGGATCAAGATAATCGAGGTTGTCGAAAGGCCTTTTCCCGACCAAAGAATCTGTATGGGAAACACGGTCAAAATAAGCATGAA
>JADFGI010000277.1 GCA_022567815.1 Nitrospinota bacterium | reverse complement strand
CCAACACCTGAGTGGGCGGCGTTGGCTGGGTTCCCATCGCCTGACGCAAAAAGGAAAGCACGATAATGATTCTGGAAAACGCCGTGGTCATGATGAGAATTGAGGGTGCCAGGGCCAGAACGGTGAGCAGGATAAGAATCTGGAGGGCGCTGGATATTTTGGCGGGTTCATCGGTATCTTCGATTCCAAACTGAATGGTTGGAAACGGGATGGCCCACCCATTGGCGACCGGCCACGCTAACGCAAGGCCCAAAAAGACAGCCAGCAGAAATATGATCCGTCGGTTTTGTTTCGTCATGATGTTTTGAGTTTCCCGGTACTTTTCCGGATCAGTTCGGTCACTTCCATTACCGATTTATCTTTTTCCGAATGAGCGCCGGAAAACTGTTTGAGATAATTCGCGAAAGCCGCCTCCAGCCTGGATTTCCCGTCAGCGCCATTCTGGGCGCGATCATTTCCCTTGCGTGAATTCCAAAATTTTGCCCCATTCACTTCTTTCCGGGAAGCTTTTATCTCTTCAATTTTTTCTTTATCCCGGATTTGCGTGAGAAGAGAAATATTGTCATTGGAAATCCCCAAAACCAGGATTTCGCCAGCCACTTCCACCAGAACGATGTTTTTCTTTGGTCCCAAAAATCCCGTACCCAGCACGCGCACGAATTTTTCATTGCCGCCGAAAATGGTGTTTTTCAAAACATACTTTTTTAAAACAAAAAAGATCAAAAACATGAGGGCCAAAACCAAGGCAAACATGGTGAAGGTTTTCACGGTGATGGCAACCGGGTCCAGAGGTTTATTCAGGTCCAACCCCCTGCCATCATCCATCCGCAGAGGTGGCGCCGATGAAATTTCAATTTCGGCGGATTTATTCGCAACCTGTTCCAACTGAAAGTTCTTATTGCTATCCGTTGCCAGTGGCTTGGCGGTATTTAATGAAGTGGTTTCTTCCTCGAATATGGAATTTTCCGCCTCCTCCTGACCTTCCTGGGAATCGATTCGGTTTGCCGCCCTGGCCAGAAACTGGCCCAACACATCCTCTTCATTTTTAAAAAGATGAACAACCAGGGACCGCCCCTGGTCCTCAACCTGAAAATTCTCCTTGAGAAGGGGGAGTTTCTCGCCAAGCATAAATTGCACCCGGAGAGTTTGGGAATTTAACCGGGAGGCGACTATTTGTGGAATCCGCGAATCCCCGGTATAAAAAAAACGTTTCGCCGGCCTGACAGAGGCCTGGGGAATGTCGATTCGAACGGAGGTCTCACTGAAGACCGGTTTGCCGAAATTTAAAACAGGCTTGTTAAATTCAAAGCGGACGGTCAATCCTTCCTCGCTTAAATCCGAAGAAACATTCTGCAAAAAAATTTTGGCGGGAGAATCAGCGGACAATCCTTCGACAGGACTGAACAAAATCAGCAGGAATAAAATCCATTTCATCCGTTGGGTTTGTCTAAGCATGACCGAAGGCGTGTTGGTTTTCGATGTGGTGAGGCGTCAAAAAAAACTCACAAAACTCTTGAAATGTTTAAAATGCAAGGGTTATACCGAATCGGAAGGTAAATGGAACGATGGGGTCAGCGCGGGTGTTGAATCTGAATTAGTGTAAAAAAATCAGATAGTTTTAAGGTAAATCATCCCTGAAAAATTTAATTTTTAAGGTGAGGAAGGATTATAAAATTACCTTATTCTGGAAAAATGACGGGATTATGACGTGCCCGCTACGCGGGAGGACCCCGTTACACGGGGAGGAAGAGTGGGCTACGCTCGCTACGCTTGTGATATCCTTTCCGTTGCCTCATGCCCCGGAGGGGTACACCAGCCCCGAAAAGCCATCAATCCATCGCCCGTTAATATTGGGTCCAGCGTCACGCTGGCCCCGCTACGCGGGGGGGGGAAGCCTGCTACGCAGGAGGGCTGACCCTCACTTCGTTCACGAGCCCTTAAAAGCCAATAATCCATCGCACGTCAATATTGGGTCCAGCGTCACGCTGGCGCCCTCCGCGAAGGAGTTCAGGAGAGGGATTGCACCCTTTCCATGGGAGATATGATGTCTGTCAATCGAACTCCGAATTTTTCATTCACGACCACAACTTCACCCCGGGCCACCAGTTTTTGATTAACCAAAATTTCGAGAGGTTCGCCCACCATTTTGGTCAATTCCACCACCGACCCTTGCCCCAGTTGAAGTAGATCGTTTATCAACATTTTACTGCGACCCAATTCCACGGTGACGGTAAGAGGAATATCCAGAATAAAATCCAAGCTTTTGTTTCCCGCATCCTCTTGTCCATCCGTATCTTCCGCTCCCTCTTCGGTCTGACCATCCTCTTCAGAACCTTCCAGGTCAGTTACGGTATTTTCCTCTTCCTTACCAGGATCGTCTGCCATCAGGTTATTTCTCCCTTTCAATGATTTCCGAGATCTGCACCGCCTTATTGCCTTTGGAGGAGCCCGGGAATCCCCTCATTTTTGGAATACCTTCAATTTTTAAAATCACAGGATCGGTAGCATCCTGCTTCAGCATCAAAGTGTCTCCGACTTTGAATTTGAGCAGTTCTGCAGGAGTGATCTCAGCTGTCCCCAATTCTACAACCGTTTCCACCTCCGTCAGGAGCAATTCCGCGCGCAACCGCTTGACCCAAACCTGATCAACTTCCATCTCTTCACTTTGGAACTGGGCTTTTAGTTTTGGCAGGACGGGTTCAATGGAGGCAAATGGAAGGCAGATCGTCAGGGCCCCGGAAACGGTATCAAGTTCAATATCAAATTGCATCACCAAAACTAAATCCGCCGGAGGAACGATTGCCGCAAATTGCGGATTAACCTCGGAGCGAACATAGGTGTTTGTGACCGGATGAACGGGTTTCCATGCTTTTTCCAGATCTTCCAGCGCGGCGAGAACCACATTTTTAATCATCCGGATTTCTATGGTGCTGAAATCCCGCCCGGTAATTTTTGCTTCGCTGGTTCCCGTTCCGCCAAAAAAATTGTCCACAACCGTAAAAACCAACTTGCTTTCCACCACCATCAACCCATGTCCTCTGAAGGGTTCCATACGAAAAATGTGAAGACTGGAAGGAACGGGAAGAGACCGCAGAAACTCTCCAAATTTTATGGAGTCGGTGGAAACAACGCTCACATCCACCGGTTTCCGCATAAGGGAGGTAAACGTGGAGCGGAACAAACGGGAAAACATCGAGTTGATGATATCCAGAGTGGGAAGCCGGCCACGGATGATTTTTTCCTGGCTGGTAAGATCGTAGGGCGTAACACCGGCCTCTTCCTCCGGCTCATCGGTCTCGGTTTCTATTTCGCCGTCGCCGACGCCTCGTAACAAGGCATCCACTTCCCCTTGTGATAAAACTTCACTCATCAGTCTTCAAGTCCATTATCAAACGCACAACGCCCCTTGGGCGATTGGGAGGGTTCATTGCCTGCGCTCGGGTTATCCAACAGTTTACTCTCCAGATCACTGTATGATGAATTCGGTAAAATAGGCTTCCTTGATATGCCCAAGTATCAGGAACCGGTTGACCCTGATTGTGATTTCATCTTTCAGCTTGAATTTCCCCTGGACAGAGTAAACATCTTCAAAGTTTTTACTGCTCAAGAGAACCAGAATCGAGTCCATGATCTTTTGAATATTTTCCTTAACCTCCGCATGCACTTCCGGAGCGCTCAACTCAAGGGAAACCGCCACCTTCAGAAATCTTTTTCCCTGACTGCCCGCCAGATTCACTATGAACGGGTCCAGGGAAAACATGATCCCCAGATTGGGCGATACCTCTTCAACCGTTTCCTCGACTCCCTCAGCCGCTGGAGATTGACCGGGTTGAAAAAATTTCATATAGGCGAAATAACCACCTCCACCCATCAGAGCCAAAACCACTATCAGAATGATTATCATCTTGAGAGGGGATTTTTTCTTCGGAGCGGGATCGTCTATTTCAACTTCGTCGAGAAGTTCTTCCTTCTCTTCAGCCATTTATAGACCTCCCGAATTCAAGAGAGCAAAGAATGTGCCAATTTTAGAAAATTCTGGAATGTGTAAAGTAACGTTCTGAATTTTCAACAGTTAATTTCACAACCTGAGGAAGGATTTCCAATTTTGTCAGAAACTGCCGGATTCGGCAGTCATTATTTTGACAATACAATTCTAACATATTCAGTGAACCTATAAAATCCTAATTCATCATTTTTAATCTTGTCTGTCAAGAAATCTATCTGATTGTTCAATAATGGTGCATTTAACAACCGTCCCTGCCCTGTTTCCCGGCAGAATTTTTTTTCAACAATTCCTTCTATCTTGCAAATTGAATCCGTCCCAAAAAATATCCTTTTTAAAATAAAGGAGTTGCATAAAAAAAACGGCCAAAAAACCTGTCTCTCCCATCTTGGTATAAAAATTGAAAACTACATAGATGGGTGAATGTGTCGCGGGAAGTGATTGCCCTCTATTCCA
>JADFGI010000276.1 GCA_022567815.1 Nitrospinota bacterium | reverse complement strand
ACTCGTTTGGCCGAGATAACATTTGCTGGCAAAGAAAGTTGTTGCCATTCGGGTCCAGCGTCACGCTGGCCACGGCTTTTAGATAATCATTGTCGGATACTTCGTCCGCTTGCGGCAGGATCGTTAGAATATGAACAGAAGTAAATCGGAAGAATTATTTTCCCGCGCTCAAACAGTAATGCCGGGAGGCGTCAACAGCCCGGTTCGGGCGTTCAATGCGGTAGGAGGAAATCCCCTTTTTATTCAAAGCGCCAGGGGAGCAACAATAACCGACGTCGATGGCAATGAGTTTATCGACTACGTTTCCTCATGGGGTCCTCTTATACTTGGCCACGCCCATCCCGAAATCGTGGAGGCGATCAACCAACAAGCTGGTTTGGGCACAAGTTATGGGGCTCCGACCAAACTGGAAATCACCTTGGCCGAAAAAGTGACGCGGGCGTTTCCTTCCATGGAAATCGTACGCATGGTGAATTCCGGCACCGAAGCGGTGATGAGCGCCATCCGTCTTACGCGGGGAATCACCGACCGTGACAAGATTTTGAAATTTGAAGGATGCTACCATGGTCACGCAGACAGTATGCTGGTCAAGGCCGGGTCGGGCCTGCTGTCATTGGGCGCTCCCGAATGCCCCGGAATTGTGGCCGACCTTGCGGAAAAGACCCTCACACTTCCATTTAACGATTCCGACAGCGTGGAAAAACTGTTTGCCGACCAGGGCACAGAAATCGCCTGCATCATTGTGGAAGCGATCGCGGGCAATATGGGAGTGATTCCTCCCAAAGAAGGATTTCTGCAGACTTTACGCGATGTGACCCGGCAATCGGGTAGTCTTTTGATCTTCGATGAGGTCATTACGGGATTCCGGGTGGCGCTGGGAGGGGCTCAATCGCTGTTCGATATTCAACCGGATATCACCTGTCTGGGGAAAATTATCGGCGGCGGATTGCCCGTTGGGGCCTATGGCGGATCGAAAAAAATCATGGACAATATTTCCCCGACCGGTTCCGTTTACCAGGCTGGGACGCTTTCAGGCAATCCTCTGGCGATGGCGGCGGGCAATAAGATGTTGGATCTATTGTCCGGCAATCAGGTTTATGAGGACCTTGAAAGAAAATCCGATCAGCTTTGCCGGGGATTCCAGGAAAATGCCGGTCAACTGGGAATCACCGCCCAATTCACCCGCGTTGGGTCCATGTTTTCCATGTTCTTTACGTCTGCCGAGATCGTTGATTTCCACTCTGTGAAAACCTGCGACACGGAATTTTTCAAACGTTACTTCAACGCCATGCTGGAGGAAGGAATATACATTGCGCCCTCACAATTTGAAGCAGGCTTCATGACCACGGTGCATACTGAACAAGATATAGAGCAAACCATACAGGCCAATTTCAAAGCGTTGAAAATAGCCAAAGGATAACCCGCTACACGCCCCTTACAGGGGAAGACCTTTGCATAACCCGTCGTTGCGAGGAACATCGTGACGAAGCCGTGATAATATTCCCTAGCCTTCGTGCCCCGCAAGGGGTAAATCCAGAGACTCTGGGTCGCCACGCCGCTTTGCGGCTCGCGATGACGTATAGGATAGGCTCAGGGTAAACTCCATGACGACTCCACTTATGCAAAGGTCTCCTTCGCGGAAGGCGAGTTTGCTCACGGAGTTCAACATTTTTTAAGGCTCGTGAGCGTGTGATATTCGACCTTTGCCTTCATGCCCCGTAGGGGTAAAGCGAGCGTCAGCCCAACTTTTCCTCCCCACGCAGTGGGGCGGGGAATTAAACCCACTGGTGGGAATGAAGCTGAGAACCGGTTTTCTATTTTTTAATTATTTACTGGCAACGATGGCGTTGTACTGCTTGTCCCTCAGCCAGGTTTTTTCCCCTCTGGCCGGTTTCTTTTTGTTTTGCGGATTGGTCACATGCCTTGTCCTGGAAGTCAAAAAGATCATCCCTCTCCTGCCCCCGTGGAAAATTTTATCATCCAGTTGGGGACTGCTTATTTTACCCCTTCTGTATTTCAGCTTTGACCTCCCCCTGCTGGATTTACTGGTGTGGATTCTGATTTTTCTACTTTTTTCGCGTCTGGTCTTCAAAACGGAACTGAACGACACCCTTTTCTGCTACCTGATATCCCTGGTTTGCCTTCTCCTTGGCGCGATGGTCACTCACGACCTGGCGTTTGGCATCCTGTTCCTCACCTTTTATCTGGTGCTTTCCTGGGGACTCATCACCTACAACATGATGGCGGAACGGGCGGGACGCCACAGCCCCCCCTCCGTATTCAAACTATGTGGGGAAAATGAGTTCCCTGGCGGACGCCTGTTCGGATTTTCCGCAGGATTGATGATCGTGGGTCTGGCATTGACGACCTTGATATTCACCGGTTTTCCGCGCCTGGGCATGGGGTTTTCGCTATCAGGCCCCGCATCGCCGATCAGCGGATTTTCCGAATCCGTCCGGCTGGGCGATGTGGGCAGGATAAAACAAAATTCGGCGGTGGTCATGCGTATAGAGTTTGAGCGTGAAGGCAAACCCTACCGCCCCGCCAATCCCGTTTTCTGGCGCGGAGTTGTCCTCGACCATTTCAATGGCAGTTCATGGTTTTCCACGGTGAAGCCTAAATGGAAATTTAGCAACCAGCCCGGAATCGGCGCTCAGTTGTTCCCGTTTGATCCGAAATCGGGCGTGGTCCGGCAAAAAATATATATGGATGGGTTCGACTCCAGGGTCATTTTCACCCAGGGACTGCCATTATTCGTTAGCGGGAGTTTTCGCAATTTGCAGGTAAACAGGAGTTTCTCCCTCAAAACTCTTGATCGGTGGGATCGCTCAAGAATGGTGACCTTGATTTCCGATATCTCCCCTTCCCGGACCAGTCATGCCCGCAGGATATTCGACCGGAACTCCAATACCCTGCTCAAGAAGTTCCTGCAACTTCCCGCCATGAGTCCGGAGATCACCCAGCTTGCAAGCAACCTGACACAAACCGCCACGACCCAGTCAGCCAAAGCCAACAAAATCCTTCATCACTTGCGCACCGGATTTGGCTATACGTTGGAATTGCCGGAAGACTCCGGGCGATCTCCCCTCGACCATTTCCTGTTCACGCGAAAAAAAGGTCATTGCGAGTATTTTGCGTCCTCAATGGTGATTATGTTGCGCCTGGAGGGAATTCCTGCACGTCTGGTGAACGGTTTCATGGGAATTGAGTGGAACGATTTGGGACAATATATGGTCGTCCGCCAACATCACGCCCATTCATGGGTCGAAGCGTATCTCCCGGAAAAAGGCTGGGTCGTTTACGATCCTACCCCGGCAGACCCGGCATTTTCCCTAAACAGTTTCGATGACCCTATGAGCCGCGCGCTCGATCTTTTGCGCTTGAACTGGCAGAAGTACATCCTCGGTTATTCCCTGAACGATCAGGCCGTGCTGTTAACTCATCTGCAAACCACAGGAAAAGAAACGCTGGAGTCCATCAAAGGGCTGGGAACACTTGAAGCCGACACCATAAAAACCTTTATTATCGACAACATGGGGATCCTCCTTGTCCTTATTGCATTGTCCATATTACTTGTTCTTAAAAGGAATAATTTTCTCCCCTGGAGGTTTTCCATTTCCCCTCGACCCGCCTTCCCCGTGTGGCTGTATCGGACCATGCTAAAGAAATTGAGCGTCATCGGAATCCGCAAGCAACCCTGCTGGACTACCAGAGAATTTCTACAACGGCTCCCCGACCTGCCCGATGACAAACGGGATGCCGTCCAAAAAATAACTGACTATTATGAGAAAACCCGCTTCGGTCAATTCACCGTGCTGGAAACCGAAAAAAAAGAATTGCGTAACTGCCTGCGGAAAATCTAATGTTGCAATAATTTCCACCATTTTTCTTAAAAATATTCTGCGGATTTTGCATCAGGCACAAAGTTGACATAAACCCCGCCGTGCCGTGGCCAATGTCGAAAGGAACCCACGGATTCTACATTATGGTGAACATCAGAATTTGTTCTATAATAAAATCATAGTTTCAACGATATTTATCTCACCGAATTTCATTTACGTTTTATTCTCGTAAAATAAATTTAGTTTAATATCCATATGGGAAATCTCGGTTAAAAATTCGGGTAATCCTCAAAATCAAAAACTAACTGTCCTATGTCAAGACTTGACCCTTTATCTAATCGAAAAAACAGAAAGAAATCGGTCTTTTAAGCTTCTATCCTTGACAATCAATTTTTAATGTGTATAAATATACACATGGATCGGTTGAGAGAAAGCAAGAAAATCATCAAACGGCTATTAAATGAAGGCTGGGTTTTGGTAGCATGCAAAGGCGACGATCATCAATATAAACACCCGGAAATAAAAGGCCGGGTAACGGTTCCTCACCCGGTGAAAGACATACCGAAAGGGACTGTTGGAAGTATATACAGACAGGCGGGTTGGAAATGAGACACTATATTGCTTTAATC
>JADFGI010000275.1 GCA_022567815.1 Nitrospinota bacterium | reverse complement strand
GAATGCCGATGCCTCCCACCACCAGCGAAATAGCGGCGATGCTCACGATCAGTTGGGTAAACAATTCCGTGGTTTCCCGTTTCAGATCCTCAATATCCAACTGGCTGATTATGGTGAAATCGTCCCCGTCCTCATCCCTGAGTTTATGACGCTCTCTCAAAGCTGAACGGATACCTTCAATCGCCTGGTCCATCTTTTGCCTGGAAACTGCTTTGGCATAAATGGTGGAGATAAACGTTTGATTGATGATTCGGCGCAGTAAGGTCGTCAGGGGGATGAGCAGAATATCGTCCTGATCCCTGCCATCGGTGTCCAATCCTTTGGGCGCGAAAACTCCTATGATCTGAAACGGAACCGCGTTGATTCGGATGGTTTTTCCCAGCGGGTCCTCTTCCCCAAAAATATTCTCGACGGTGGTTTTTCCGATCACCGCCACCCGCTTGCTGAGTTGCAAATCCTTTTCGGTGAAAAATTCCCCAGCGGCTATCTGGTATCCGCGAATAGACAAATAATCCTGGGTGGACCCGGAAACAGGGGTTTCCGCCGTGAAGTTTCCGAACTTCACTTTTATGGACCGGGACTCAAAGGGAGCGACCTTTTCCAGATCGTCCACTTCATCTAAAAGTTTTTTAGCGTCACGGGGAGTCAATGTGGTCACATTGCCCGTCAACCGCAAGCGCCCTCCCCGCCGCTTCATTTCCCCGGCATTGATGGTTATCAGGTTTTCTCCCATGCCGGAGATCACCTGCATCACTTCCGCCTGCGATCCTTTACCGATCGCCACCATAATGATGACCGCGGCGATCCCGATCATGATGCCCAGCGAAGCCAAAAACGTTCGGGTTTTATTGGTCTTGAGAGAAACCCAGACGATTGCCAGGGAAGGTTTGATTTTCATTCCAGAACCCGCATCATCGGAGATGACCTTGGCGTAACACGGAAAAAATTTAAATCCCTCCTCACCTCAATCCTCTCCTCCATTGGAGGAGAGGAGGAAACCCCTTCTCCCCTCTGGGGAGAAGGCTGGGATGAGGGGATAAAAAACTTATACAAAGCTCTCATCATCGGAGGGCCTCTTCCGGACTGAGCATGGCGGCTTTTCTTGCCGGCTGAATCCCAAACACCAGACCAATGACCGTTGAAAACACAAAAGCCAACGCAAAGGGTTCCCAGGTGATTTTCGTCGGAAGAATATCGAAGCGTTGAAAAATGATGGACAGGGTCAATCCAATTAGGGTTCCCAGTATTCCGCCCAATAGAGAAACGAACACCGACTCAAATAAAAACTGCTGGGTGATGTCCGAACGCCGCGCCCCAAAACATCGGCGGATTCCAATTTCATGGACCCGTTCGCGTATGGAAACCAGCAGAATGTTCATGATGACGATGCCGCCGACCAAAAGGGAAACGGTCGATATGAGAATCAGCATGCGGTTCATCGCCTGTGCCGATTCCGTAACCCATTGCATGATGCCTTCGGGAGTGACATAGCGAAAATCATCATCCGCCAGAGGAGACAGGTTGTGATTCTCCCGGAGAATCTGGCGAATGTCCTCCATCGTATTTTCCACCAGGGATGGGTTCATGACCATGACCTTGGCGCTGTGGAGATAAGTCTGGTGGGTCAGGCGGGACATGGAGGTTGTCAAGGGAATCAAGCTCCGGTCATCCGGATCGTAGCCGCTTTCGGTCAGTCCTTTTTCTTCAAGGAGTCCGATCACCCGAAAAAAAACATTGCCCACCCGGATCATTTTGTCTATGGGATCTTTGTCGCCAAATAATTTTTTTGCCGGAGTGGAACCAAGAACGATCACCCTCCGTTTCCTCTCCATATGCCGATCGCTGAAGAAGATTCCGTCGGTAATATCCCAATTTCTTGCAATTTGCCATTCCGGGGTCACTCCATAAACACGGGTGGTGGTAAATTCCTTTTTGTAAATGATCCGCATACGCTTCCTCTGCCGGGGAATCACCAGGCGGACGGTGGGCAAGGCGCGGATGTCGTCCACATCTTCCAGGGTGAGGCTGGTGGTCCGTCCTCCCGACCGGAAAAACAACCGGCCCGAACCGGCATAGACCGAAAAGGAATCCGGACCGAATCCCAGGTTGGCAATCCGATCGAGAACTTTCGCCTTGGTTCCTTCGCCGATGGCGACAATGACCGTCAGGGAACCGATGCCGACAATGATCCCCAGCGTCATCAAAAAGGTGTTGCCTTTATTCAGCGCCACTCCGCGCAGGGCCTGTTTGAGATTTCTGAAAATTCTCATTCCATTGATCCGATTCAATTTCCCCATCTTTTATGGTGAGGATTCTTTTGGCGTGGCGAGCCACTTCCCGGTCGTGAGTTATCAGGATAATGGTCGTCCCCTCTTCCCGGTTCAACCGGTCAAAGGTTTTCATGATTTCTACGCCATTTTTGGAATCCAGATTGCCCGTCGGCTCATCCGCCAAAATTATTTTGGGATTGTTTATCAGGGAACGGGCGATGGTCACTCTCTGTTGTTCACCTCCTGATAGCTGGCCCGGAGTGTGGGTCATCCGGTGACCCAGCCCGATTTTATCAAGCACCGCTTCCGCTCTTTGTCTTGCGTCTTTCGGCACCTTGCGTGAATAAAGCAGGGGCATCATGACGTTATCAATGGCCTTGACTCCCGGTAAAAGATGAAACGCCTGAAACACGAAACCGATTTTTTCGTTGCGGATGCGCGACAACTCCCGGTCGCTGACCCGCTCCACTTCTTCACCATCGAGAATATACGTTCCCTTGGTCGGCAGTCCCAGGCAACCCATGATGGTCATCAGAGTACTTTTTCCCGCGCCCGATGGACCGATGATACTGACATACTCGCCCTCCTCAATGCGCAGGGAAATATCTTTCAGAACCTCGACGTCGAGACCAGCGCTTTTGTAGGTTTTGCTGATGGACCGCAATTCGATCAGGCTCATCTGCGTCTTGGCCTCTTGCCGCGTCGGTTATCTCCCTTGGGCTTGATGGGAATGCCCACTTTGTCGTTTTCTTTCAGGCCGGTCACCACTTCGATGAAACCGCCATCCCTCCATCCGGTGGTAATGGGTTCTTCGATCACATTGCCATTCAGTTGCACAATGGCAAAGGATTTCTTACCGGACTTTTTCAACGCTTCCTTGGGGATGGCCAGGACATTGGGCCGGGTGTCCGTAGTGAGCACTACATTAGCCGTCATTTCCGGTCGCAGAAGAGAAAAATTTTTCGGATCGATTTCAAGGATCACTTCGTAGTTGACCACGTTGTCCTTGATAACCGCCTTGGGATGAATTTCTCTCACCGTCCCCTTAAAAAATATGTCCGCATAGGCGTCTACCGTAAACACCGCTTTCTGATGGGTTTCCACTCTGCCGATGTCCGTCTCGTCCACAAAAACCGTCACTTGCATTCTGGACATATCGATGAGAGTCACAAAGGTCGGGGCGTTCAGGCTTGCAATTACAGTTTCACCTTCCTGGGTGGAAATGAACGCCACCACGCCATCAATGGTGGCGGTGATATCGGCGTAGGAAAGTTGAATCTGCTCCTCCCTCAGATTGGCTTCAGCCTTTGCGACTCCGGCCTCCGCCAGCCGGATGTCATTCTCCAGCTTCGCTCCCTGAAGGTTCAACTCCTCTTGAGCCAGTTTGATTTTTGCCTTCAGAACCTCCACTTTTTCCTCCGCCTCATCCACTGCGGATGCAGAGACAAATCCTTTTTGACTGAGGTCCAGATTTCGTTTCAGTGTTTTGCCAGCCAATTTCAGCTGTACATTCAGTTCCTCCAGAGACGCCTTATCCTTTCTGATTTCGAGCGGACCCTCGATGCGAACCTTTTCCAGCCTGGCTTTCTCCGCCCGCAAATCAGCCTCGAACCTGGCCACGCGGGCCAGCAGGTCTTCGTGTTCGATCACCGCGATCAAATCACCCGTCTTTACCTTATCCCCAATCCTTACCAGTAACTGCTCCAACTGACCGGATATCCTCGCGCCGATTTTTACTTCCGCACCGGTTTTGAGGCTCACCGTTCCCGTCGCCAGCACCTTCTGATGAATATCTTTACGGGATACCTCGGTAAATTTAAAATTTTCAGCTTTCAGGATACCCTTCTGTTCACCCTTCATCATTTTGGAAAACAGGGACAAGTTGCCGCCACCGACCAGCCAAATCAGGATTCCTGAAATGACCAACAGCAAAATAACGGTACGAATTTTTCCTGAAAATCCCATGAAACGTTTCTTTCTTTTTAGTGGTTAACTGGATCATAACATATTGAAATTACGAATGTTTACTAAAAAAGTCAGGGAAATTGGACAGGATTAACAGGATGAATCGGAAACCCTTTTCACCGCAGAGGCCTTCAGCATATCCGTCTTTGCGAGGAGCGTTAGCGACGAAGCAACCCAGACCATTAACATGGAGACAAATTTCAAGAATTTTATTTTGCGCTTAATAGCTATCGTAACG
>JADFGI010000274.1 GCA_022567815.1 Nitrospinota bacterium | reverse complement strand
TGGTGGTAACTTCTTACTACTCGAAACTTCCCCTCGATGTTGTCAAAGGACATCATCCAAAACATCTCATCTTTTCCAGCAATTTCACAACCACTCATTACTACTACATCGCTCTCAAGCAACCGTTGTTCTATGCAATGGATTTAGATGAAGACGGGCATTGGGACTATATTTTCAAGGACCCGAACCAGGATGGCGTCAATGGCAACGAGACCTTTTACGACAGTCCTTCGGGTATGCGCCAGGCTCCTTCCATGTCCAAAGGCGAGGAGGTGGCCTCCTCTATCCATTAAGGATAGGAATCCCTGAAACTTCGGCCCACTACCCCTGAGCATCTCCCTCTTCCTGCAAAATATCATCCAGCGTTTGCCGCCTCCGTGTCAGAGTGACCTTGTCCCCATCCACCACCACTTCTGGAATCAGCGGTTGGGAGTTATAGTTGGACGACATGACGAAACCATACCCACCCGCCCCGCCGACGACCATGAGGTCCCCTGCTTTCGGCATGGGAAGCCGGCGCGCCACAGGCTCATCATTTTCCTGAGTCAGCACGTCGCCTGATTCGCAAACGGGTCCGGCGACGATGACATCCTGTTCCGGTCCCAAATCGTCGCCCACGAACCAGATGGGATGGTAAGAACCGTAGGCCATCGGGCGGATCAAATGACAGAAACCGACATTGGTCAGAACGTAGTCCAGGCGTTTGCGATTTTCATCGAAAGTATGATTGAGCGAACGCACCTCCCCCAACAGATAACCGCATCCGGCGACGAACCGTCTGCCCGGTTCGATCTCGCAAACGATCTCTCGCCCGAAATGGCTATTCAATATTTTCATCCTCTCCTCGAGAATATTTTTGTATCCGGAGATATCCTCCTGCGGCAAATCAGGATTGTATTGGTAAGGCAGGCCGCCGCCGAAATTGATCGTTTGCAGATCGTCGAACTGTTTGGCAAATTCCACCAGCTTACCGGTGATCCGTTTCAAGTGCTCCATGTCGCCGCCGGAACCAATGTGCATGTGAACGCCGGAGATGACCAGCCCATATGCCTCGGCAATGCGCTTGACCTCCTCCAGGTTTTCGTGCCAGATTCCGTGTTTGCTGTAAGGGCCTCCCGTGTTGGTTTTTTTGGAATGGCCGTGTCCCTCGCCAGGATTGATGCGGATGGAAATACGGTTCGATCCTTTGCCGAGGTCTTTCCAGCCACGGCCATATTCCTCGACCATTCCCAAGGTTCCGCAGTTGACAAAAATATTGTTTTCAAGGCAATAGCGCACGTCCTCGCAATTAAAAAACACATCGCTGGTAAAACAGATATCCTTCGTTTTGAACCCCGACCGCAACGCCCGCTTGACTTCGAAAACGCTGACCGCGTCAATCTTGATTCCAGCGCCACGCATTTCCTGCAAGATCCGCACGTTGGAGCCGGCTTTCATCGCATAGCGGGTGACGGGCGAGAGTTGCTTGATTTCGGCGATGGACCGACGCAATATTTCCAGACTGTAAACATAAACCGGGGTCCCGAATTCACGGGCGATGTCCCGGACATCGACATTTTCTATTTTCATTTATGCTCTCGGAATAATTATAAAAGGGGATTCTAAAAATTAATATTTTTTGGCTTTTGTAATCGCCAGGCCCCTTATTTTAAGGGGGTTGGCTCATAGTCCAAGTTGAATTTTTCGAGACGCCCTTAAAAAATGGGGGAATTCCCCCCGCTGAAAAACTGATGACCACATCCGGAAATTTATATCACAATTTGGCCTGGCGACCATTTTCTTTTAACCCCGTTACACGGGGAGGAGACTCTAGGCTACGCTCGCTTTACCCTTACGGGGCATGAAGGCAAAGGTCGAATATCACACGCTCACCAGCCCGCTACGCGGGAGGAAGCTTGGGCTACGCTCGCTTTACCCCTACGGAGCATGAAGGCAAAGGTCGAATATCACACGCTCACCAGCCCGCTACGCGGGAGGAAGCTTGGGCTACGCTCGCTTTACCCCTACGGAGCATAAAAGCAAAGGTCGAATATCACACGCTCACCAGCCCCGAAAAGCCATTAATTTATAGCGCGTTAACACTGGGTCAAGCCCTCAGGCTTGCCAGCGCTACGCTGGTTGGGTCCTGCCCCCAGGCTGGCCGCTTGCGGCAGGGTCGTTCATTGCGTTTGTTTTTGTTTGACATTTATCAAGAATTCGATAATTTTAGTGATCTCGTAACATATTAGCGGGTCCGAAAGGAGAGCTTTGCATTACACGGAAAAGATTTAAATCCCCCCGGCCCCTGTGGTAATTGACCTTTGTCTTCATGCCCCGCAGGGGTACTTCGGTGAAGGGGGAGAAATCGATCCCCCCTTTTTAAAGGGGGTTAGGGGGATTTTATTTTTATTTTCTTGGCAAAATAAGAAAATCAAATCAAAATCCCTATTATGCAAAACACTCGTCCGAAGGACCGCCCCATTTTTTCCAGGAAAACCCGCCATGCAGAAATGGTCCATCGAAGAAGCCAGAGAGCATTACAACATTTACGGTTGGGGCGCGGGATACTTCGACATCAATGAAAAAGGACACATCGTCGCGCAACCCAAATTGAATAGTAAACATGTGATCGACCTCAAGCATCTGGTCGATGATATTGAGTCCAAAGGCTATTCCCTGCCGGTTCTAATCCGGTTTTCAGATATTTTAAAATCCAGCATTACCAACCTCGCCACCGTGTTCCAAAACGCCATTGACGAATACCATTACAAAGGCAAATACCATGGCGTGTTTCCCATCAAAGTGAATCAGCAGAGGCAGGTGGTCGAGGAAATCGTCAAATTTGGCCGGCCCTACAACATTGGACTGGAAGCGGGCTCCAAACCGGAACTCCACATCATCCTCGCCATCATGGACAATCCCGAAGCGTTATTGATCTGCAACGGGTACAAGGACGTGCCTTTCATCCGGCTGGCGTTGATGAGCCAGAAACTCGGCAAAAAGGTTTTCATCGTGGTGGAGAAACTCGACGAACTCGATATGATTTTCCAGGTGGCGCAGGAAGTCGGAGTCCGGCCCAACATCGGGTTGCGAATCAAACTGGTTAGCGCCGGGTCGGGACGCTGGGCCTCCTCCGCCGGGGAATATTCCAAGTTCGGATTGAATCCGATGGAACTGGTCGAAGCCCTGAAAACCGCCAAGGATTACGGAATTCTGGATTGCATCCAATTGATTCATTTTCACCTCGGAAGCCAGATCACCAACATCCGCAGAATTAAAAACAGTTTGAAGGAAGTGGGCCGGTTTTATTCCGAAATGGTCCGGCACGGATGCAATATCAAGTACATTGATGTGGGCGGTGGCCTGGGGGTGGATTACGACGGGTCCAAATCCACCTACCATTCAAGCACCAACTATACCGTGCAGGAATATGCCAACGATGTGGTCTATCACCTGCTGGAAATCTGCGAACGGGAAAACCTGCCGCATCCGAACATCATTTCCGAATCTGGCCGGGCGATGACCGCTTACCACTCCCTGCTGGTGGTCAACGTGCTGGATGTTACCTCGTTTCCCGAATGGACTAACCAGGTCGAGATCGAGGAAAGCGACCCGGAAGTGGTGCATGAAATTTTTGACATTCTAGAAACCACGTCCAACAAAAATCTCATTGAATCCTGGCACGACGCCGTCCACTTGAAAGAGGAAGCGCAGAACCGGTTTCTCATGGGAATCCTGTCATTGGAGCACCGGGCGCTGGTAGAACGCATCTTCTGGGGCATTAGCCGGAAAGTTGAGAAACTTTCGACCCGGCTCAAATTTCTGCCCGATGAAATGAAGACCCTTAAAAACAGATTGGCGGACAAATATTTCTGCAATTTTTCCGTGTTTCAATCGGTACCCGACTCCTGGGCCATCGATCATGTTTTTCCGGTGATGCCTATCCACCGCCTCAATGAGGAACCCGACCGGGAAGCGACGCTGGAGGACCTCACCTGCGACTCCGACGGGCGCATCGACACCTTCATCGGCAACAACCGGGGAACGGAGCAAACCCTGCGCGTCCATTCCATCAAACCGGGAGAATCTTATCAACTGGGGATATTCCTGATCGGCGCCTACCAGGAAATTCTCGGCGACCTGCACAACCTGTTCGGAGACACCAATACCTTCCACGTATCTCTCAATGAAGACGGGTCGCTGAAATACGAGCAGATCATTGAAGGCGAGGACGTCACCGACGTTCTCGATTACGTTCAGTTCCGGGGCGATGAACTGGCGGGCCGGGTGGCAGGATTTCTCATCGCCAGCGTCGAAAAGGGATCTCTCACCCAAAAAGAAGCGGATGATTATCTTGCCTTATATAAGGAAGGGCTCAGCGGATACACTTACCTGGTCAAGCCACCGCCAGCCTAGGACTGGCCAGCCTGGGGGCTGGACCCAGTGTTAACGTACTATGGGTTTATGGCTGACTGTATCCTGTATCGTGCTGAATTTTTCATCCA
>JADFGI010000273.1 GCA_022567815.1 Nitrospinota bacterium | reverse complement strand
AAATGAAGGACCCTGCCGCAAGCGGACGGGGTATCCGAAAAAGGTTTTCATTTAAAAGCCGTAGCCAGCGTGACGCTGGACTCGACTGGCAAATACTTTCTTTGCAAGCAAACGTTATCTCGACCAAACAAGGTTTTTCCCGTTGCTCCTACGGCTAGTAGCCACGGGGATTAAAACCCACTGGTGGGATGTTCAAATTATGTTATAAAAACTGGATCAAGTCAAAACCCAACCCTTTGGAATGGACGGTCATGGCAAACATTGAAGACACCGGAAAAGTATGGTTCAAGGGCGCGTTTGGTCCGGAATACGCGGTTCGGGTAGGGGATAAAGTGTTTGTTCCCGGAAAGGGAGAAAACGACACGGTTGAATGCCGTGTAGTGGACAACGCCTTATGGGTCGATTTGCACGATAAAAAGGCAGGTAAACGAGTCGGCAGACGGTTTCCCCTGGACTTGCCAACCACCACTCCCGCCACTCTGTTCAACGGCTTTGAGAAGACCCGGCATGCCGATGTCAGGGTGGTTACATATCAAGACGAAGGGGTGGAAGAAGTTGCCATCAGCGGGGATGTTTATCGCAACCAATCAATCGCCGGTATGGGACCAGAAGATTTTTCCCAGTGGCTCACGGACAATCAGGGGTCCAACGACTGAACCGGTTCCTTGGGAATATCCCGGACCAATCGTGCACACAGAAATTTCTCATCTGTTTTGGGCAGGTATTCCGACGTTCCATCACGCAGATTCAGCGTGAAAACTTTATCCTCGTCATTCACTTCACTTGTCCAGATTTTATATCCGCATACGGGAGCAAAACTTGAGTGAATATGAACTTCCTTTCCCTTGTAGTCCATCACCGTCATTTCTGGATCATACAGGCCCAGGGCCTCTTCCTGGGTGGGGAGACGCCAATTGCTGTGGCCGCCGGCATAAATCGAATTCATTAACAACGCATAGGCCTTGGCGTCCTGCCAGTTCCGCCAGCAACCGAGGTCGAGGTAGGAATCTTTAGGCAGCCATTCGATTTGTTTTTCGGTGTCGGTGAGGATACCGTCGGGATTTTCACGAAACCTGTCATTCATGGCAAATATTCATTCGGAAAAAGTTAATGGATTAAAGTTTTGAAGGTTAGCATTTTTAATTTTCTCCTTCAACGCTTTTTAAAAATTCCGCATGCAGGAACCGGGTTATCGCTCCCGGATTCCCATCTCCTATGATCCTGTCATCCGCTATCCGTACCGGTAAAATTTCAATACGGGAGTTGGTGATAAAAACCTCTTCGGCATGGTAAATATCCTCTGTGGTGAGGGCTTGCAGGGCAACAGGAATGCCCTTTCGGGCGGCGATTTCCAAAACCGCCTGGCGGGTGATTCCGGGCAGGATATTTTCGTTGATCTCCGGCGTTATCAGGGTTGCATTTTTCACGATAAAGACATTGCTCGTGGTCCCCTCGGTGACACGTCCCTGCTCATCAATCATAATTCCTTCCATCGATTTTTTCCGATGGGCGCGTTCGCGGATAATGACATTTGAAAGAAAATTACAGGATTTTATTTGCCGCCCCAAGCCGCCAATCTTTTGTGCAGTCGATGGGAATAGAGATATTTTAATTCCTTTTTCATACCAATCCCGAGGCAAGGTTTCCAGCGGTCTCACGATGATGACCAGGGTGGGAACCGTCTCCGGGTCGATATGAAATCCCGAATTTTGCTCTCCACGGGAAATCGTCAAACGAATCATGCTGTCGGAGTGTCTATTTCTTATCAGCGTTTCACGAACAGCCGATTTCATTTCCCCAACGGTCATGGGAACGCTGAGATAAATGAGATCGAGGGACTGATAAAGCCTTCGCAAATGCGCATCCAGTCGAAAAATTTTACCTTCGTAGGATCGCATGGTTTCAAATAAACCATCCCCATAACTAAAACCCCGATCCAAAACTGAAACACGGGCGGAGGCCAGGGGCATGAAAAGTCCGTTCAGAAAGACTGTGGGTCCCGCCATCACCGGTTCCCATTACTTTGCTCTGAAAGAACCTGAATCATAGCCTCCGCCTTGTCCAGGGTCTCCAGATATTCCTTTTCCGGACAAGAGTCCGCCACAATTCCAGCGCCGACATTGAAACAGGCTCTGCCGTTTTTCAAAAGGATGGAGCGGATGATAATATTCAAATCCATATAACGTGCGAATCCTATATAACCAAACGAGCCGCAATAGGGGCCTCGGCTCTCGGTCTCCAGTTCATTGATGATTTCCATGCACCGGACTTTGGGACACCCGGTGATGGTTCCGCCGGGAAACACCGCACGCAGAATATCCTTAACGGAAACCCCTGGTTTCAACTCCCCCTTTATATTGGAAACAATGTGGCTCACATGGGAATACTGTTCCAAAAACATGAGGTCGGAAACGTGTACGCTTCCGGTTTTACAGATTCGTCCCAGATCATTACGTTCGAGATCCACCAACATCAAATGTTCAGCACGTTCTTTTTCGTTCAGCAGTAGTTCCGCGGAAAGCGATTTATCAATTTCCGGGTCATTGCTTCTGGGCCGTGTCCCGGCAATGGGACGGGTCTCGACTCTGGAGTTTTCAACTTTAACCAGACGTTCGGGTGAAGAACTGACGATCGCAAAATCCTGCAATTTCAAATATCCCGAAAAAGGCGAAGGGTTCACCGACCGCAGACGGAGAAACAAATCAAACGGGTCTCCGTGATATGAGGTTTCGAATCTTTGCGAAAGGTTGGCCTGATAGATATCTCCCTCTTCAATGTAATTTTTTGCCTGCTGGACACATTCCAAATACTCTTTACGGCTTATGTTGGATTGAAGTCCGCTGCCGTTATTTTGGTTCCCATTGGTGAGCTGTATCGTGCTTGTGGAATGGGTGAGGAAATTTTCCATGCGCTTCCAGAAACCTTGAATCTCTTCCACCAACGCAGAATAATCACCGGGTCCATCGCTGGATACAATAAATTTTAAAATCTCCTCTTTGTGGTCATAAACCACCAGCCTGTCCACCTGAATCATGTATAGATCGGGAATTCCAAAGCTATCATCCTTTCGTGGAGGAAGATTTTCGAAAAGCCCGGCCAATTCGTACCCTATGATCCCGGCCCAGCCTCCCCAAAAATGGGGCAGGTAATTTACGGATTTGATTTCATCGTCGAAATTCAGGCGGTCCAAACCTTCCAGGGGTTCCATCCAGGAACCTTCAAGGCCGTCTTCATCGAACGAGCAGGCTTTTTTATTTTGAATTTTTATCGACCTGGAATTTGAAGTTCCCATAAAGGAATACCGGGAAGTTTCCTCGGGACCTTTCCCGCTTTCAAACAAAAACGATTCGTCGTCGCCCGCAAAAAATTCGCGGTATAGAAGGGGAGGGGATAGGTTCGGAACAGTTTTGACTCCGCAAACGGGAACCCGTCTGGAGATTTTAGAAAGTTCAGAATATTCTTTTGGATCAGGAAGGATGCGCATGATTTCTGATTGCGGTCTAATCAGGTTGCTAAAAAAGTGCATTCAAAGCAAAATATGTTTGCTGTCATGCTGAGCCTGTGATATTCGACCGTTACCTTCATGCCACGAAGGGGTATGTCGAAGCATGAGCCTATTTTATAACTCTTGTCCCCCTTCGACAAGCTCAGGGTGACACGGTGAGGCAATAGGAATTACTTTTTCAGCAACCTGCTAAAGTAGTAGCACAGGTTTTCCAACCTGTGTCTGATATCAGTAAATATTAAAAGAATTATTCGTAACGCAAGGCGTCAATGGGATTCATGTTTGCGGCTTTATTGGCGGGATAATAACCAAAGAAAATTCCTATGCCCACGGAAAAACCAAACGCCAGGAGAATGGATTCAAGAGAAACCACCGTATCCCACCCTCCCATTTTTGACACGGTTTTGGCGATCACCAGCCCGAGGAGAATTCCTATTCCGCCGCCTAAAAAACTCATCAAGACGGATTCAATGAGGAATTGTTGCATGATCTCTCTTTTTTTTGCTCCGATAGCCTTGCGAATGCCTATTTCCCGTGTCCGTTCGGTAACCGAGACCAGCATGATGTTCATGATGCCGATGCCTCCGACCATCAGCGATATCGCCGCGACCCCACCGAGAAGATAGGTGAACGTCTTCGCCGCGTCGCCCCAACTGTTGAGCCATTGCGCTGAGTTTTGTACATGGAAATCGCTGTCCTTCCCCTCCCGGATGTTGTGCCGCAGGCGGAGCAGACGATCTATGTCCTCCTTGATAACTTCAAGGTCTTCGATATTCGCCGCTTGAACGTCGATGGACTGAACGTGATTCATCCCGAACAACCGTTTCTGGGCCGTGGTTACGGGAATGAATACCTGATCGTCCGGGTCATACCAGCTAAGCGCTCCCTTAGCTTCCATGATCCCGATGATTAAATAGTTTCTCCCATCGATTTTAATCGTCTTACCCACCGGAGGGCCATCATTTTCCGGGAAAAGATTTTTGACCGCGGT
>JADFGI010000008.1 GCA_022567815.1 Nitrospinota bacterium | reverse complement strand
CCAAAGCGCAGGTTGATGTCGGTCAATAGAAACTGTCCGTCAACGGCGCGGATGCCCTGCAAATTGGCGGGGCCGCAAAGTTTCAGCCGCAAGCCCACCCGCCGGACGAGTTCGATGATTGCCGGGTCCATGCAAATTCTGCTGACCATCACTTCTCCGCCTCGAACCGCCAACCGTTGCCGTGGAACCAGGAGAAGCGGTTTGCCCGATTTATCTGAAAACCAATCGACGGTGTATTCTTCTCCATGAATGAATTTTTGCAACACATGACCCGGATATTTTTGCGCATAGAATTCCAGGTCGCGTTGGGTTTCTATAACGAAATTGTCCTTACCGCCTTCGCCGCGTTTTGGTTTGGCGATCAAAGGAAATTCATCACTTTCCGCAAACATTTCAGCGGATCCGGTAACGGGGTGGGAAATGCCCTCCAACTCAAAAAAATGCGCGAGTTTCTGCTTGTCGTGGCAAACCTCAATGGTCCCGGAGTCCTGAAGATAAACCAGGAGGTTGTCCTTATCAAAATATTTGCGATGGCGATTTAAAAATTCAATCGCTTTGTTGGTCATCGGGAGAATGGCGTCAATAGCTTCGCTGTTGCAAATGTCGATCAACTTTGTTCTACAGGCGGAATCTTCAAAGAGAGGGAGGGGGTATCCGGCGTCAGCCACTTTCAGGGAAGCGGCCAACGGATCGCTGTCCGCCCCCACGAGTTTTCCGGAAATGCCCAGCCGGGCTTTCGCTGACTGAAACGCCCGGACGAGAGAAACCCGCCAGTGGGGCGCAAGCAGAAGAAGGTTGAGATCCTTCATTTAGTATTCCAACTGTGGTTGCCGATAAGAAAATTTTTTAAATGCTGGCGAGGTTTTCTATCTGCCGCAAAATTTTCGCCGAGGCGCCCCATATCCGATGGCATTTGTGCCAGTAAACCACCATTTCCTCCGAGGGCTTGTAACCAATGTCCCGTTGATGGGTGGAAAGAAGAGAGGTCAAAGGCATTTCCAGAACTTCGTGGACTTCATCCTCCGAGACTGTCAAATCGGGCAGAGATTGCAAAATAGCCACAAATGGCGTTATTTCAAAACCAGTCCGGGTCTGCACTTTTGGCAAACAGCCGATGACATTGGAGGGAGCCACTTCCAGGCCAATTTCCTCCGTCGTCTCACGTAATGCGGTGTTCATCAGGTGTTCATCCTCCATTTCCACGATGCCTCCCGGAAAGGATATTTCTCCGGCGTGAATTTTCAAATGGAGGGCGCGTTTGGTCATCAGGATATGCGCTTTTGCGTTTTTGTTGAATAAAATCACCAGCACCGCCGCCCGTTGCGGATTCAGGTCTACCGGCTCCCGAATGATGGGAAATTGGTTTTTCAGGTTGGTGGTGATCATAAACAAATCCATCCGTCGTCCTTTACTCAACCCCAAACCGATTCATACTCTTCCGCATTGAAACCCACCGTCACCCTGTCCTGGTCCACCGCGATAGGCCGTTTGACCAGCCTGCCGTTTGCAGCGAGCAAATCGATAGCCTGGACTTCCGTCATGGCGCCGATTTTGTCCTTAATTTTAAGTTCCTTGTATTGAACGCCGCTGGTGTTGAACAATTTGCGCATGCCTTTCGCCTTCATCGCCCGTTTCAAAACCGTCTTTGGCGGTGGGGTCAGCGTGATGTCGATGTCGGTATACTTGATGTTTTTTTCATCCAAAAAAGTTTTGGCCTTCCGGCAGGTTCCGCATTTGCTGTACCCATAAAATTTCATTGAAGGAAATCTCCTGAAAAAATTCATTCTGGCGATATTGTATATCAAGAATGCCGAGTGAGCATCCCCGTAAGCAATGAAAAAATCGATTAGGGACGTAGTTGCCGGGGATTTCGTAAACCCATTCCCTACCCTATATGTTGTGGTACTACAATCCTTAACCTACCAGAAATGGTATGAATTTTCTTTACTTGCCCCAATTATTGGGATATCTTCGGCCATTATGTAGCTGGATGTCAAATTTCCTGGAGTGTTTTCCATACGATGTTTCTAAAGACCCTGGAATTGCAAGGTTTTAAATCCTTTGTGGACGCAACTCAGTTGCATTTCAACGATGGATTCACCGCCATCGTCGGACCCAACGGTTGTGGAAAAAGCAATGTTTCCGATGCCATTCGCTGGGTCATCGGCGAGCAAAGCTCCAAATCTCTTCGCGGAACCCGGGCGACAGACCTCATTTTCAACGGCAGTGAATCGCGTAAACCCGTCAACCGGGTGGAAATTTCCCTGACGCTCACCAAAGTCCCCAACAGGATTCGTATCGCCAATATTCCGAACCTTTCGGAAGAAGTCAAAATCACCCGCTGTTACCACCGGTCGGGAGAAAGCGAGTTTTACATCAACCAGGTTCCCTGCCGGTTGAAGGACATCACCGATTTTCTCCTCGACATCGGCATCAGCCCAAAAGTTCTCACGGTGATCGAACAGGACCATATTCAGGAAATCATTACATCCAAGCCTGAAGACCGGCGGATTCTCATTGAAGAAGCGGCGGGAATTCTGAAGTTCAAACACCGCAGAAATGAAGCTATCCGCAAACTGGAAGCATCCAGCCAAAACCTTGAACGCATCTCGGATATTGTTCAAGAACTCCGCCGTCGGGCAGAATCCTTGAAACGGCAAGCGGCCAAGGCGGAACGGTACAAAGAATACCAGGCCGAAATCAAAGACCTGTCGCTGAAATTATTTTCCAGAAAAATTCGTCAATACCAAAGCGAGCTGGAAGAAATCGAAACCGCCTACAGTTCGCAAGCTGAACTAAAAGCCCGGCAATCAGCGCGTTTTTCCCAATTGGAAAACCAGGTCACGCAACTCAATATAGAAATCGACGACCTGGCCAGCAACCTGAGCGAAAAAAAAGAGCAGGTGCAACAACTGGCCTCTGGCATTAGTAAAGACGAACACGGCATTGAACTCAAGCAGTCTGAGATCGCCCAGGCCGAACGCGAGACCCAGACAGCGGGCGATGAAATCCTGCGCATGAACGCGGAAATCAAGGGTCTGCTTGGCGAAGCGGAAGCTCGACGCCTGGAATTGGGCAACGTTTCCAACGAAATCAACGAACAGGAAGAGATCCTCAGCCAGGGAATTCTGGGGCAGACGCAGGATAAGGCTGGCATGCAGGAACTGGAAAGCAAGGTCCGAATGGAGGAAGAAAAGGTCCTCTCTATTTACCATCGCATTTCGCGGAAAAAAAACGAAATCACCGCTCTGGAAACCCGCAGACAGTTTTTGGAATCGCGGAACGAACAATTAAAACGCGAACACGAGGAGACCCTCGCCCATACCGGCCAAAGTATGGAATCCCTGGTAAAGCAAGAAACCGAATACCAGGAAAACCTTCAGGAGTATTCTTCATTAAAAGAGCAGAAGGCTGTTCTGGCGCGGGAGACCGGCGAATTCCAGGAGCAGTTGCAGGAAAAAACCGATGCGTACACCGCCCTGAAGGAGAAGCTTATCAAGCAGTCATCCCTGCTGTCTTCGTTGAATGAACTGCGCGGTAAATTTGCAGGATTTCAGGAGGGGGTGAAATCCCTGATGGCCGATAACAGCAACGGAAATCGCCTGACCGGGCTCAGGGAAGTTCTGGTGGACGTGCTGAAAACTCCCGCGGAATATGAAGCGGCTGTGGAAGCGGTGCTGGGCGAAAAACTGCAGAGCATCATCGTCACCTCCTATTCCGATACTATTGAAGCCATCGATTATTTGAAAGACCATCAGGCGGGCCGGGGTTCTTTCATTCCCCTGCAGCCAAAAGCGGCCTCCCAGCCTGATATTAACTTGAACGGAGATCACGCCGTTATAGGCAAGGTGTTGGATTTTATCGAATGCAAGGACGAGTACCGCGCTATTGTCGAACTTCTGCTTGGCAACGTGGTGATGGTGAAAGACCTCGACACCGCCCTAAAGATACATGAAGACCCAGGTTTCCAAGGTGTCACAGTCACGCCAAACGGGGAGATGGTCGATTGCCAGGGCCTGGTCACCGGTGGTTCGGCGCAAAAAAATGCATCCGGACTGCTGGCGCGTAACCGGGAAATCGAAACCCTCAAGGATTCCGTGCATGAATTTCAGGACCAGATTCGGTCGGCGCAAAATGGCATCGACCATTTAAAAAATGTCCTGTCGGAGCGGAAAGACCATCTTGAGAGCATTGAAAAAACAGTTCACGAAAAAGAGATTGCCAACAGCGGCAGGAAGAAAGACCTGGAACAGTTGCAAAAAGAGGTCGAGCGCCTGGAGCAAAAAATTTCCATCCTGGAATATGAAAAAACCAATGCCTCCCACGAACTTCTCGAGTTGACGGAACAACACGACAAGTTGCAGGAGGAAACAGTTCTGGATGAAAATGAAAAGACCCGGCTGGAGGCGCAGGCCGTCAACTCACGCCGGGAAGTGCAGGAAAAACGGGAGGAGTTGGAATCAAAGTCGGCGGAAATCAGCACCGTTAAAGTGCGAATCGCCTCTCTCATCGGTAAACGCGAAAACACCCTCACCGAAATCAAACGGCTCGATCTGCAACAGGAAAATCATCGGCACAGAATCCAAAAACTGGAGGACACACAAAAAACCAATTCCGGCAGGATCGTTGAAATGCAGGCGGAGGTGGAATCCCTGGAAAAACAAATCTTGCAACAGGCCCGTGAAAAAGACCGCTTGAGCGAGGAACTTATTCAGGAAGAGGAAACCCTGGCCGAAAAAGATGAATCTCTGGACCAAATGGAAAAGGAAGCCAAAAGCCTTTCCCGGCAAATTCAGGAACTGACCGAATCCATTTCCAAAATCGAACTCAAACGGTCGGAATTGAAGATCCAAACGACTCATCTGGAAGAAAAAGCATACGATGATTTCAATGCCACCCGCGAGGAAATGATGCGAGCGTATGATGAAGCGGTTGATGTGCAAGAGGCCGGGGAGCAAGTTGCCGACCTCAAGGGGAAGGTCGCCAAAATGGGTGAAGTCAATCTCGCCGCCCTGTCGGATTATCAGGAAACTTATGAGCGCTATTCTTTCCTGAACAGACAGCAGGAGGATTTACTGGAATCCATCAACATGCTTCACAACACCATCGAAAAAATCAATCGCACCACCAAACAGAGATTCCTGGATACCTTTGAGCAGGTGAACGCCAATTTTCAGGAAACCTTCGCCCGGTTATTTCAGGGCGGCAAGGCGAAACTCTCATTGACCGATGAATCGAATCCGCTTGAATCCGGCATTGAAATCACTGCCAACCCGCTGGGGAAAAACATGCAGAATCTGTCTCTGATGTCCGGCGGAGAAAAATCGCTGACCGCCATTGCCCTGATATTCGCGGTTTTCAAGGTTCGACCCAGCCCCTTTTGTCTGCTGGATGAGGTGGATGCCCCTCTCGATGAAGCCAACGTGGTCCGGTTTCAGGAAATGTTGAAAGAAATGTCCCGCAACACGCAGTTCATTATCATCACCCACAATCAAAAAACCATGTCGTTTGCCGATGTCCTTTACGGCATCACCATGGAAGAAGGCGGGGTTTCTAAAGCCGTCTCCGTCCGCATGAACTGACTCCTCCGCGGAGGGCGAACCCCGCTACGCGGGGCCCTGAAAACGTCTGGAGGGAAAATTCAGCACTTTTGGAATGTTCGGCCAGCCAAAAAACACTGCACGACGTGAGCAATCTCCCCCTCGCGGTAGCGAGCGTCACGCTGGCCGGTTATTCTATTCTGGCTGCCGCCAGCTCTTTGCTGATACGAATCACTTCCTTGACAAAATGCTGGTACGCCTGATCAGTATCTTTGTGCTGGGTTTGTTTGACAATTTTCTCTCCATCGGCATCAATAACCATGTCCAGGACATTCAGCCCCGGAGTCACATGGTGCTTCCTGATCTCTATCTTTATCGTATTAACTTCCATTGAATCCTCTCCAGAAAATTCCAATTATTGTGAAGGAATTATTTAATATCATTTCAGCGGGAAGGGGTCAAGAACCAATGAACGACCCCGCCGCAAGCGGCCAGCGTGAGCGCTGGACCCAGTATTTACGTTCGATGGGTTTTTATGGCTGACTGAATCCTGCTTCACCCCTTGGGCATGAAGGCAAAGGTGAAATATCACATACACTTTGTATGTTTTCAAGAAGGTTTTTTCAGGGCCTCGCGTAGCGTCAGGCCCCCTGCGTAGCGGGCTTTTCCTCCCCTGTAAGGGGGGGCAAGGAAGGTTAAACCTGAAAATTGATGAGACGTCCCGTGGTCCGCTCATTTTGTTGGAGCGAGACCGCCAGAGTCTTTAGGGAAATTTTAGTTAAGGCCAGCCCGCGTTGCAAATTTGAGATTTCCCTGGCCAGATCCGTATCCGCCAAAGCGGATTCCGACCGGGTCAGGTTTTCAATGGTCGATCCCAGACCGTTGGATGTGATGGCCAGCCGGTTGGCCACAGCACCGACCTGTCCCCTTGTGGCGTTCAGTCTAGCCGCCGCCTGGTCGAGATCCCCCAGAGCCTGCCTGGCCCCATCGGCGGTGGAGAGGTCGGTAGCGCCGATCCCAAGGGATTGAGTGTCGGTGGATTCGACTACGTTCAGGTTGATCTGGTTTTCGGGACCGCTCCCGATTCCGGCCTGAATATCAACCTGGTTTGCGGATTGAGGACTCAATGAGCCGTCTAAAAGTTTTTGGCCGTTAAATTCGCTGGAGGCCGAGATTCTGTCGATTTCGCTCTTTATTTGCGAGAATTCCGCATTCAATGTTTGTCTTTCAGAATCACCTAAAGTTCCGTTTGCCGCTTGCAGGGCCAGCTCCCTGCCCCTGGCGACCAGATTGGAAATGGAACTCAATCCCCCTTCGGCGGACCGGATAAAGTTCAACCCGGCGTCAACGTTGCGGGTGGCCTGGCTCAAGGCGCGAATATCCGAGCGGAGCTGGGTGGCAATGGCATTGGATGCAGGGTCCTCCCCCGCCCTGTTCAGCCTGCGTCCAGAGGCAATTTTTTCAAGGGACCTGCCCAAGCCGGATTTATTCTTCTCGATAATGTTGAGAAGCCTATTCACGCCACTGGAATTGATGGATCGAAACATTTCCGCAGACCTCCAAGGTTCCAATCTAAGAACAATAAATATAACAAGTTAACAGGTTAAAACCCTGTGCTTTCCTTGTCAATGGCGGGTTGCCGGAGAGCCGGTTTATCAGACCTTTTTTGCCCCCGTTACACGGGGAGAAAAAGTTTAGAGCTGACGCTTGTGATATCCTTTCCGTTGCCTTCATGCCCTGGAGGGGTACGCTCCGCTCACCAGCCCCGAAAAACCATAAATCCATTACACGATATATCGGGAGCGCTACGCTGGCCGCTTTCTGCTGAGTCGTTGATTGTTGCAATGGCAAGTGACAATGATTAGAATATGCATCAGTGAGGTCCGATAACGTTCTCAACCGAAGGAATCTGATGAAAATACTTATCAACGGGTTGGAAAAAAGCTTTTCCTGCGAGGGTGAAACCCTGGGAGACCTTCTGGACCATATCCTCGAAAACGAAACTTCCCAGGGAAATTTTTTCAGTAATATTCGGTTAAATGAAAAAGAAGTTTTGGTGGATTCACCTGAAATTCGGCAAACCCCTTTGTCGCAAATTGAGACACTGGAAACAGAAATCCTCTCCCTAAATCAAATTCTGGAAAAAAATATCATCAACGCCCAGGATTATCTCAAAAAGCTAATTCCTGGGGTCCAAAAAGCCTCCGATCTTTTCCGCTCGGGAAACGAGCAGGAAGCGAACAAATTTTTCATCAACATAATCGATGGAATAGATTGGTTTTCCCAGGTTGTGGATTCCATAGCCAAAGCCATTGATTTTGAATCAGATACGGTCATATTTGATGGAAAAAGTTTCCAGGACAGGCAAGATCATCTGGTAAAAATGACCCGGCAAATGGTGGAGGCCAATCAAAATCAGGATTGGGTGCTTCTCGCCGATTTGCTGGAATATGAAATTCTGCCGTATTATACCGACTGGGAGGAGCAACTCCCAAAAATCTACCGCAAAAATAACTAAAATTCAGGATAATTTTTGATTTCTGGAGAAACCATTAAGGATCGGTTTAGCAATGGTTTTCTATGATCTTTAAGTTTCTACCCCCGCCGATTTATCCTATCTATTTGATTTTTTTAAAATTAACCCTAAACTGAAACTAAAGTTTTAGAGAATTTTTCCGACAAGGAAAGCGTATCCCCTTGCTCATTTAAAGTGGTAGAAATTCTGAAGATTATCAGAATTCGTTTTTTTGGATTGATATAAATTTTTATTATAAAAATCCTTAACTACTTATCGGTCGAAAAATCTGAAACTTAAATTGCGATTTCTCAAGGGTTTTGATCGGCGGACTTGCCTGAAAATCTCTCATTTTGGGATGAGCCTGGGTGGATTGAAATTTTTTAGCCTGAGTTTATGGGCGATTTTGTGGAGGACAAAAATATGGAGAATGTGAGCGGATCAACATCAAGCATTCAGGGGGCGATCGGGTCTTTGCAGTCCCGGAGTCTGCGTCAAAACCAACAGGTCTCACCGGATGATAAAAAAGCCGCGGAAAATGACAGAAACTACCGGCTTGACCAACGGAAAGAAAGCAATGAGGCTCAGCCGGTCCGGCAAACGGAGGACCGGGTTCTATTAAGCCGCGAAACCCAGGAGCCTAATAGAGAATCCCGGGTGGAAGAAGGCAAAAGGAATGTGGACAACCTGCGTCCGCAAACTGAACAAAGGGCGGATGAACGCGGGGCCGCACAAAAATTGAATGACCAGAATAGCCCTGGAGTACGTAGTTATGAAGGTGGAAACGAGCGGATTCAACTGGAAAATTCTCCCGGAAACACCGGACAGGACGTCAAGGCGGAAAGAAATCGTACCGAATCCAGAGGGACGGCAGAAACCATCGATCCCTTCAAAAAAGAGGCCGCCGACAGGAAAAATGCGGAAATTCAGCTTAGGGAATTTCAAAATAAGGATGAGATTAGGATTGAACTAAAAAATGTAACCAAGGCGGTTGAGGAAGTTGAATATAGTAGGGAACGGGCAAAAGCGGCACGGGAAACCGTGTTTGAAACCCCGTCTCAAAGGATCATTCCGGAGGAAGCGTCCGCCTCAACGGAAGGAATCCGATTGGAGGAAGGAATCCGATTGGAGAAAAATAATGCCCGTGCCGATCAGGCGCAAAGCGACCAGCAACCGCCGAACCCGACCAGCGTTCAAACGGAAACCGGGCAAAATGTCGATGATTTAATTTAATCCCCGCAACGCGGGGAGGAAAAGCCTGCTACGCAGGAGGACTGACGTTCGCTACGCTTGTGATATCCCTTCCCTTGTCTTCATGCCCCGAAGGGGTACACGAGTCCTTAAAAACCATTAATCCATAGCGCGTCAATATTGGAACCAGCCCGGGCTGGTCACGCTGGCAGGACAAAGTAGGATTTAGTCAGCTATAAACCCACCGCACGTCAATATTGGGTCCAGCGTCACGCTGGCCGCTTGCAGTGGGGGTCGTAGATTAACCACGCCCGCCAGCGTCACGCTGGACGGGTAGCTTTCAGGGAAACATGTCTTGTGAGGAGACAGCTTAATATCCTCAAACCCTGCCAATTGGCGGAGAATGAGGAGAAACCTGCTTACTGAATTGGAATGGTTGGTCGCCCCCAATTCTTTAGGGCATCTCGAAAAATTTGATCTGGACCTTGCCCCTTAATAAAAGGGAGCTCGCAGAAAGCAGACCGCAGACCAAAAAACTCCAGGTTATCAGGAAATAAATAATTCCTCATAAACCCATGGAACGTAAATATTTGGTCCAGCGGTACGCTGGAAATATCAACTTTTAGAGATCCCTTTATAAGAGGTTTCAGCCACGTTGCGTCTGAAAGGAGCCTGTCGTGTTTCGGAAAATGCCTCCGATCTTTATTGGAGGCCTCAACCGAAGTGTGTACGCGACACCAGCGAGGCGGGCGTTATTTGTTGGATCGCCTGTCCTGCATGAGCCTTATCTCCTGCTCTTATCGGCGAATGATCTCCGCACTTGAACGGTTTCCCTGGAACTTGCACTGTTTTTACAGGCCTGGCCATGCAAGTCACGGGAAACCAAAATTCCTCTTTTCTCATTTTTTCTGCCTCACCCGGCAGAAAAAGTTCCCCTGCTAAAAAAAACCTTCAGGAAAAAATCGCCGCTGTCCAGGCCCCCTCAATCAATAAAAGGGACATCCTGTTCAATGCCTTTTCCAAATCCCGAAACAACGTTCCCACTCTGGAGGCGGTTGGAACCGTTGCCTTATTTCGGGCAGAAGACGCTTTAAAGTTTCTCTCCCTGCGCAAAGATTCTCTACAGAGCTCTATTGTGGAGGATTTGGATAAGACCTCCCGGTTCCGGGATTTGAAAATCAACCGGCTCAATGATCTTAAAAACTCTCTTACGAATCTGCAAAGCCGGGTTTCCCGACTTAAGGAAGAGAATGCTCTCAACATTCGTCAAGGGAAGTCTTCAAAGCCGGAAGTGGTTCAGGTGTCCGCAGGCAAGAATAGCCCCCGTACGAATTTTTCTGTAAGGGTTTCCCGGCTGGCCCAGGAGAATGTTCTGGTATCGGACGAACAGACGGCTCCTCTGGGATCATTGGGACTTTCCGGGAGTTTTTTCGTCAACGGGACCAAAGTAACCGTGGAAGCGGCGGATTCTATTTTTGATATACGAAGCAAAATCAACTTTGGCGAAGACCTGAATAACAACGGAATTTTGGACGGGCCGGAAGATTTAAATGAAAATAATATTCTGGATACATACAGCGTCGCCGCCACCGAATTTGGACCGGGGGTGTTCGTCCATGAAGATTTAAACGGCAACGGAACCCTGGACCCTTCCGAGGACGCCAACAACAATGATCGGCTCGATGGAGGAACCACCGAAACAAATGTCGCCGCCAGCGTTCAGGGAAACCGGCTGGTGTTGACCAGCCTGGCAGGAAAAGATACAGGGATAAACCTTCGCGACGATGACAATGTCCTTTTGAGCCTTGGTTTTTTTGAGCGGGACGGCAAAGGAAACCCGGTATTAAAGGAACGCCAGTTTGATTCAGACAAACCTGGGGTTAACTTAATCAAAAATTCTCAAAACGCGGAAATCGAGGTCAATGGCGCCACCGCCACAAGCCTTTCCAATGTGTTTCAAAATGTGGTGGAGGACACAACTCTGACTGTCAAACAAGTTTCCCAACGTCAGGCTCAGATCAGTCTTTTTATCGACACCACCGAAGTGGCTGCGCAAATAAAATCTCTGTTTGAGCAGTTCAACGATTCCGTTATCACATTGAACGATATTCTTGCGCAATCCCGCACTTTCGGAAACGACGCGGATATTCAGAAAATCCGCAACGATCTCACCGGACCGTCGCAGGCAAAAACCAGGGAACTCAGCCAGCGCAACCGCAACATCGATGCGGTGCGGGGATCGACTGAAAATCAAAAACCGCTGGGAATCGATATTAAAAACACGCAGAAAAACAAGGTGCAGGAGCAGTCAGTGTCGGGGGTTGTCCAGGCGCTGAAAAGCGGCAGGACGCTTTCCCTCCAGGGTGGCGTGCGGAATTTGATCCAACGGTTGACCTCCATCGGGATTCGCACTCTGGAGGATGACACCTTCACGGTCGATACTGGAAAACTAAATCGCGCCTTGAATATCAACACCGATGAAGTGTTGGACTTGTTTAACAATCCGGAAAACGGTATCCTCACCTTACTCGACAAACAATTGAAACGCATCCTGGATTCGGGATTGGGAGATATTGCTCTTAAAAAGCAGGAAATATCCCTTGGCATATCAAATTTTTCAGGTCTGGCCCCAGATAAATTGCGCCAATTTAAGGAAAGTATTGCCTATACGGGCTTAGTTAAAAATCTTATCGCGGTGGCATGAATTTGAAACACAACGATCCCACAGGTTCCATTCTTGATTTATTGCGGAAAGAAAAAAAATGTTATGACGAAGTTCTGGGGCTAATGAATGAACAAATGCATGCGATTGAGCAGGAAGACGAAAAAAGCCTGAATGCAATCATAGAGAAAAAAGAAAATATCCTGCAAACCGCCGGGGATAACGAAATCAGGCTGGAACAGGCCAGGGCTGAATTTTCCAGGAAAGAATTGGCCGAGGCCGGAAAACAGGCGGGAGGGCTAAGAATGGAAGTGGAGTCTGTTTTGGCGCAAATTATCGAGATGGAAAATAATTGTCAAGCGGAATTGAAGGCGAGAAAGTTTTTGACTCAAGATAAAATCCTCGACCTCAAGCAAAGGAAAAACTTGCTGAAAGGTTATGGAACTTCCCAACGGGTCAAACCGAAAATTTCAAAAAACGTTTAACCACCAAATTTTTTCAGGTGCGCAAAAAATATCATGGATTTTTCAATCGTTGGAATCGCAAAAGCCTCCAAGGTCTATCATAATCAGGAACGAATCGCTGAACTGAATCAGAAGCACCCGTTCAAAAGCATTCAGGGACAGGCAGACCGGGTGAGCATATCTGCATCTGCCCAACGATTGCTTCTGGAAAGCCAGGATTCCAAATCTTCGTCTCCTTCCCGAAAAACTTCATAAGCCCCGTTACACGGGGAGGAAGCTTGGGCCTGCCCCGTTACACGGGGAGGAAGCTTGGGCCTGCCCCGTTACACGGGGAGGAAGCTTGGGCCTGACGCTACGCGAGGCCCGGATAAAAAATGACCACCGCCTAAATAAAAGACAACCACCTTCCATAAATACGCATGATTTCCCCTTAATCTGAAAACATTTTTGAGCGAATCCCAATGTGTCACGCCAAGCAATTATGTAAATTTCTAATCCTTACAAACCTTTTTCTGGAAAAATTAAAATATTTTTTCTGGCTTTTTGAGAAAAATAAATTTTAATTTTCAGCATGAGGAAGTTGCTTTTTTAATTTAACTTATTGATCTTATTGGGCAATTTTTATTACCCTGAATTTTCCCATTCCGAAGAAATTGGTTTGCAATTTCCCACTGCCGATTTATTAAACTTTATTAATTTTGCATTAATAAAGTTTTAATTTTCTATTCATATAATGGGCTCATTACTTTCTCCTCCTCCAGGGAAGGGGTCCGCTACCACGACGGGCCTCTTCCCTTCTTCTTATCATGGAGAAAGTCTAATTGACTATAAAAGGCAATTTCTTTTGAATTTTTTCCAAACTTGATCAGGTGCAATTATGAATGATGTTCGTGTTTATGAAGTAAAAATTTTCGATCGATCGGGCAAATTGAAAAAAGTGGTTTCCCAAAAAACCCTGATCAAACTTTCGGACGAAAGGTTTAAGGCCGGCTTCTCTCCATTGAGAAATTACAGATCCAAAAATGCTAAAAATGTGAATTAATAAATGGTCGCACTAATTTGTGCAAACCTGATGCATAGTTTTCCGGCGCCCCCTTTACCTTGACCAGGTAAGGGGGGTTTTTTTTATTTTCCCTGTCAGCGGATATTGAGAGATTCCATCAGCCCCACCCCGTTACACGGGGACGATGAGTGGGCCCCGCTACGCGGGAGGAAACTCTAGGCTACGCTCACCAGCCCCGGAGAAAACAACCGAAGTAGGACGTAGCACGAAACAGGATTCCGTCAGCTATAAATCCATAGCACGTTAATATTGGGTCCAGCGTCACGCTGGCCAGCCCTCAGGCTGGTCCAAGGTATGGCTGTAATGCCCGGCAAACCCGGAGGCGGATATTCCCACAGGCAGGTATTTCCCGGCGATCCGGGCGACCGCGTCCCGGTAAGAAAGATCGACCGACTCCGGAGCTATCTCGGTCATCGCTTGCGGCAATTTCGTTTTGAGCGTTCTGGAGCCGTCCGGGGTGCCATCCCCTTGAATAAAATGATCGATCACCACCGCTGAAATACCGATTTTCGACAATCGTGAAAAAAAGGCGTCCGGCGCTTTCATAGGGTAAAGTGGAGAAAGGCAAGCCACCGTTTGAATTCCCCGGTCCGCGAATTTTTTGAGAACCTCCATTCTGTCTTCAAGTGAACAGGGTGGCGGCGGCAAGCCGGGCAGGCGGTCGCGGTCGCCTTCGATGGATATATGAACGCGGAGACCGCATATTCCAGACAACGATTGAATTCTTTCAATGTCGTCCAAAATAAAGGTGGCATGTGTTTGCAGAATCAATTGATCCGGCGGATCCCCCTGCATGGCCTTGAGCAGTTGGCGGGTCAATCGGTATTTCCTTTCGACCGGTTGCCAGGGATCGGTCGAACTGGAGAAAAAAATCGAAAAGCAACCGCCGTTTTTCCGCGCCCACTTTTTTTCCTTTTCCACCGTTTGCAAATAGACTTCGGCGGCATTGATTTTGACGTCAACGAATTGGCCCCACTCCCGTCCGCGCATGAGCCATTGATTGAAACGGACATAACAAGCCTCGCCGCAGGCAGAACGCCCAAACCCGCAACCCACATAGGGATTCAGAGAATGCGAACTTACCGTCTTCAAATACCCGGAGGTGCGGGTGAGGATGGATTTGCAATAAATCTCATCAACCTTCATTTTTCTGGGCCCGCTACGCGGGAGGAAAACCCCACTACGTGGGGAGGAAAAGCCTGCTACGCAGGAGGGCTGACGCTCGCTTCGCTCACGAGCCCTGAAAAAACTCCGCACGATGGAAGGTTCTGTCAGCCATAAGGCCATCGCGCGTCAACATTGGGTCCAGCGTCACGCTGGCGGCGTGAGCAAATTCGCCCTCCGCGGAGGAGCCAGCGTCACGCTGGTCAATTTTTAGAGCTTCCCTTATTTTTCATATTATGGGGAACCGGACCCGGCCACCACTGGCCCCACTTGACTGAGGAAACGTTTCTGCGAAAATTGGGCGCCGGATAATAAAAAGCTTCGTATGCGCCAGATTGGGAATTCGCCAGCGTGGTGGACCATCGGTTTCCGGGATGATCTTCCAGTTCCAGCAACCAGATCTTTCGATTATCTTTTTTCCTGAGGATGAGATACCCTCTTTCCTGTTCAAAATTAAAACTTCCAAACAGGGTGAGGGTGGTTCCGGGAGGTCCATCCAGGGTCAGTGTGTACATCCCTTCACAAAAATAATTGCGAAAATCGCGGCGCATGTCGGCGATGTCTTTGCCAGAATCCACGTAAAATAACGCCTCGCAATCCCTGTGATGGTCGTCTATCGCCGGACCGGTGTCGAACTGTTGTTCCTTGGAGAGCATCAACTCTTGCTTGGCAAAAACCAAAGAGGTATGGATCAGGAAAATCATGATTCCCACAACAATTATTTTGATTTTCATAACAGCCTCCAAAAGAGGGTGGTTGATATTTGCGGCTGGAAATCCGAGCGCCGAACAAATAAACACTCAAAAAACCGCCGGTTCAAATTTTCCTCGTGGGATATTTCATATCGAATCATAATTAGCATATCAAGTTTCGTCTCAATTATAATAAATTTATTCCAGCTTCAACAAGGACAAGTTTGGCGTGACCCTTAGCAATTTCTCAAAACATCTTTCAGAAAAATAATGGCTATCTCCTCCCGGGAAAAAAGTACGGATCTTCGAATTATCTTTGTCGGAATTCTCATAGCCGCCGCGATTTTTTATTTGGACTTGCTACTTCCATTGGGAGTTGCCGAGAGCACTCTTTATGTAGCCCTGGTACTGATAGGCTTACGGACGCGCAGTAAAAACTTTGTCCTCTGGAGCGCCATTTTTGGAACCGCTCTTATATTGATCGGGTTTTACCTCTCTCCGGAAGGCGGGGTGCTGTGGAAAGTTCTTGCCAACCGAGCGCTATCGACTTTCATCCTCTGGCTGACTGCCATCCTCTGCCTGTGGCAAATTCAGGCGGAAACAAAATTGCAGGAAGCCAGCGAGAAGCTGGAGAAAAGGGTCGAAGACCGTACGAGAAAACTGGACGAGGCCAACGAATTATTGCGGCGCGAAAGCGGATTCGTAGAATTGCACAAGGACATCGCCGTGGCCTCCAATGAAACGCAGGCTATAGAAAACACCCTGGAATACTGCTTGAAATGCATTTGCGCCCATATGGGCTGGCCCGTGGGACATCTGTACCTGACTTCAGAACGCTATTCCCTCCAACTGGTTCCTGCGGGTATTTGGCATCTGGAGGATCCCGCCCGGTTTGAAACCTTTCGCAAAATTACTGATGTGACTCCCTTCAACGCCGGGGAGGGGCTACCGGGACGGGTCATAGAAAGCGGCAAACCCGCATGGATCATCGATGTGACCAAAGACTCCAATTTCCCGCGTGCAAATCTTGCTAAAAATATTGGCGTTAAAGCCGGCTTTGCGTTTCCCATTCCTATTGGAGATGAAATCGTTGGCGTGATGGAATTTTTCTCTTCCGAGGCGGTCGAACCGGACGGTAAATTGCTAGAGATCATGGCGCAAGTGGGAATTCAATTAGGCCGGGTGCTGGAGCGAAAAAGGGCCGAGGAGGAAATCAAACGATCCCAAAATCAATTGCGAAATCTTTACCATCGGCTGGAGTTAGTGCGCGAGGAAGAAAGAACCCGGATGTCCAGGGAAATCCATGATGAACTGGCGCAAGCCTTGACGACGCTGAAACTGGAAATCTCCCTGCTGGATAAAAAACTTAAAAAAAATGATTCCACCCTCAGTTCTTACACACAAATGATGCTAAAGGTCATCGACACCACCATTCAAGCGGGTAAAAAACTGGTCATGGATTTACGGCCTCCTCTATTGGACGACCTCGGCTTGCCGGAAGCAATTGAATGGCAGGCACAAGAATATGAAAAGCGGACCGGAATCAAATGTGATATCGATCTGGATAACAATAATTTTGTTTTGGATAAAGATCGGTCCACCACTCTGTTTAGGATCTTTCAGGAAACCTTGACCAATGTGACCCGGCATGCTAAAGCCGATAAAATCAATATAAGCCTCACAGAAAGCAACGGGGACGTCACTCTTCAGATCAGGGATAATGGAATCGGCATTTCAAAAAAACAAATTTCAAATCTGAGATCGTTGGGCTTGCTGGGTATCCGGGAGCGTGCCCTTGTATGGGGAGGCAAAGTTGATATAATAGGCGTTCCCGATCAGGGGACCACGGTCACCATCAAGCTAAAACGTGAAACTCAATGACAACCACCCATCCGGACATAACTCAAATCAAGTTACTCATTGCAGATGACCATCCCCTGTTCAGGCAGGGTCTGAAACATACGTTTTCGGAAACCAATGACATCACGGTGGCGGGAGAGGTCGAAAACAGCGATGATTTGATCGCGATGGTGCAACAACATCCTGCCGATGAATACAATTTGATACTCCTTGATATTGCCATGCCCGGCAAAGGGGCGCTGGATGTTCTGAAGCAGTTGAAACTCGAAAATCCGAAATTGCCGATCCTTGTGTTGAGCGTGTATTCAGAGGATCAATACGCCGTGAGGTTCATCAAGGCCGGGGCTTCCGGTTATCTGACCAAGGAAAGCGATCCCGACCTACTGGTGGAAACCGTACGCAAAGTGGCCCGTGGCGGCAAATACGCCAGCCCCCGGATAACGGAAAAACTGGCTTTCGATTTCTCGAATTCCGACAAACCTCCGCATGAAACTCTGTCGGACCGCGAATACCAGGTGTTTGGCATGATCGCTAACGGGACTTCCCTGACTGACATCGGCAAACAACTCTCCTTGAGTGTCAAAACCATCAGCACCCACCGCACCCGTATCCTCGAAAAAATGAAAATGAAAAAAAACGCGGAACTGATCCGCTACGCCATCAACAACAACCTTTCGTAATTCTCCTTCCAGCCAGCGTGACGCTGGCTCCTCCGCAGAGGGCGAGCTTTCTCACGCCGTGCATTGGGTTTATAGCTCACGAAATCCTGAATCGTGCTGAATTTTTCCTCCAGTATTTACTAGGGGCTCATGTAGGATCGTCATTATATTCTTAGAGGCTGGGGTACTCCCTTCTACCCCTTCGGGGCATGAAAGCTAATGAAGAAGATATAACAGGGGCATGAAGACAAAGGTTAAATATCACCTACCCCTTGTATGTTTTCAGGGCCTCGCGTAGCGTCAGGCCCAAGCTTCCTCCCCGTGTAACGGGGCGGGGTTAGAAATCCCCCATCCCCTTGCCAATATCCTTCCCGCCATGAAGTGTTTTTCCTACACGGACACAGAATTCATCCCACACAAAAACCAGTGGTTTCCTGATACCGCAGGAATTTGAAATAACCTAAACTTCCCGTAATTAGAGGACCCGCGCAGAAAACAAAGGTCCACAGTTTGTTGCGATTGGCAGGCCAGGACACGGCGTCTGACCACCCGGAAAGATAGCGGAACGATTTTCCTTATCTGGTGTATGCGGGTTTTGATTCACGCTTGATTTGCTTATTAGAACACATGACACAAACAGGATTTTTCCGAATCGTATTGGTTTTGGGATTGCTTATGGTAGGCCTGTCCTTTCAATCGGCGGACGCTAAACCAATACTCATTTCCCTTCACCAACCCACTGAAGAGGCATCCCAAATAAATATTTCCGAGGGCTCGGCGATAAAGGTCACCAACGATTTCAAAACCCCTCTTTACAATTTAAGAATAGTCAAAGTATCCACGGGAAAAAATATGTTGCGCGTTGAGGAGTTTCAACCGGGCCAAGCTTTCAATTTGGAGTTCGTCCAAAAAGGCAATTATGTAATTTGTTATTCACTGCATCCCGAATCAGAGTCAGAGAAGAACGCCTGTTTTCAGGTAAACGTAGAAGCTGATTTTAAGGCATGAAAGCTCCCGATTGGAGTTGAGCATGAAGTTTTTTGTTTGGGGACATTTTTTCAACTGTAACAATCATTTTTTGAAAGGGGAAGAATAATGAAAAAGATCCTCCTGCTAACCGCGATTTTTATCGCCAGCACCAGTGTTGCCGCTTTTGCGGGAACAATCAATCCCGGCCAGTCCACCAGCTGTAAAGACGCCAGCGCTATTGAACTGGAAGTGGTTAAAACCGCTCCGGCATTCGGCGGCAAAAATGGTTTTACCACCAATGATCGTGGAACCGGCAACCTTGTCGTTTGGAAATCTTCCAACTACACCACCATCCCGATCACATTAGGGCCGAACGACGATAACCGAAGCATTGTAGCAACGGACAACGGCAGAACCGGCCTTTCTCCTATGGGAGAAATGGGCGCCAGTAAGGTCGTTTTAAGCCAACAGTCTTCTTTCAGCCGTGGCGATTCCATTGGTGACATCAGCGGAACCGTAAAGATCACCAACACCGGCACCGTTGCAGTCATGGTTAACTGCAAGTAAATGAACTAAGGGTTTTATCGCGAGTGAAACCCTTACCCTAGGGGAAACCGCCGGTCCAACAAGGCCGGCGGTTTTCTTTTTTCTCCGCTTCCCAACGCCAGCTACCGCATAACGAGGTGAAAGTCAGCCATTAACCACTGCACCTTAACACCGGGTCCAGCGTCACGCTGGCCAGCCTAAGGGCTGGACCCAATATTAACGTGCCATGGATATATAGCTTTAAAGGGCTCGTGAACGAAGTGAACGTCAGCCCTCCTGCGTAGCAGGCTCTTCCTCCCCACGTAGTGGGGTCAACCCTGGCTCCGGTAAATGAGAAGGTTTATCAGGCGTCGATAGCGGTCGTCTCCAAACAGCTCCGCATCATCGGTATTCAGATCATAGGAACCCAGCATTTCAAAGATACCGGGACGCGAGGTTTTCTTGGCAAGCGCCACAAAGTCTCTTTTTCGCCCAGCGCCCTGACGTTTCACAGCCAAGTCTGGACGTTTCGCAACTAATTTACGGCCATCCTTTGCGATGAGGGATTCCTTTTCTTTTAACATGGCCACGCGTTTCTCCTGGCGAACAGACAAAGTTTTTTGAGGCAATGAATGTTATTAGGGTGCAATATATATACCACCGGATGAAGTCAGGTTGCAACCCCTGAACCCTTTATTTGGTAACATTTTAATAAAGGACTAAAGAGCTCTATTTGGGATTCGTCAATTTTTCTTTTAAAAATTTAAAATTTTGTCGGAAAATTTGACGGCCCTTACTCAATGACTTAATATCCACCGGGTAATTTGCTACCTTAACCGGCTGATTCCAGTAGAAAAATTTCCCCATTTCCAAAAAATGAAAAAATAATGAACGAGACTGTTAGAGTAAGATTTGCCCCCAGTCCAAC
>JADFGI010000272.1 GCA_022567815.1 Nitrospinota bacterium | reverse complement strand
TTGGCGTAAAATTGACAACGCTGACAAAGGCACAAGCGGAATATTTGAATCTCCCGTTGGACGGCCCATACAAACCCGATATGTACCGGTACTAGAATTTATATCAAGAATCGCCCTGAGCCTGTATTTCACCATTGCCTTCATGCCCCGAAGGGGTAGGAGGGGTATGTCGAAGTGTGACTCGAAAACGGGTTCTTAAAACGTAGAAACGGCGTCCCGGAGGACGCCGTTTTTTTGCCCTTCGATTCGAGACTTTTGCATAAGAGCGATCATCCCCGTTGATGCTGAGAGTGTACAAATCCCCCCGGCCCCTGTGGTATTTAACATTAGCCCTCATGCCCGGAACGGGTACTTCGTTGAAGGGGGAGAAATCGATCCCCCCTTTTTAAGAGACCTTTTGCATAAGAGTAAGAGCCCCTCATCCCAGCCTGTCACCCGGTGGGTGCTTCCCAGAGGGGAGAAGGTTTTCTCCTCTCCCCCATTGGGGGAGAGGATTAAGGTGAGGGGGATTTAAATTGTTTCCCTGTTTTGCGAAGGTCTCCTTCGAACATGGATGACAACCGCTATTGAATGAACGACCGGATTCTTTCGTCCAGAGCCTTTTGGTCCTTGGCAAACGATTGTAAAGCCGATTGGGTCATCAGGTCATCCAGAGCAATCGTGTCGGGCCATGCCTGAAGACGCGGTATTTTTCCGTGTTCGGTAATCGTATTGAATTGCTCCGTCGAAAATGGATGAAACAGATCGATTTTATGCTCATCGCAAAACGCTCTCAAGGCATCTCCAGACATTGCGTCCAGCCCCTCAAGATTCAACAGAGAATCGACAAACCCCTTGAAGGCATCGGACACGTCCCATAACACATCAAATCTCCCAGCGGCGGAATTGCTGGAATCGATCCCCGGCGTGATGTCATCGGAAACATGGGATTTTATTTCTTTGGAACCACCAATTTTCAGAAAATCTTCCATGGCCGGAGGGGGAATGGTCAACACATCCAATCCGGCCAGCGCCGCCACCTGGTCTCCGTTGCGAATGCTGGCTCCGATCAATTTCGTGGTCACATTGGGATCTTCCGTTCTAAGATCCCACAGAGTCCCCTGGGTGGCCAGGGTCACTTTTTCGCCCACCATTTCGCCATTGCCCAGCCCATTGTCTATCACCACCTGATTGAGCCGCCCTAAAAATACGTTGACGTAAGTCGGATTTGATAACCGGGCCGCCAGATAATTCTGCCGGGCGGAAAACCCCAGTGTGAAATTGATGGGCATCCCTTCCTTGCGCAAGGTCCGCACCGTGAGAAATCCTTCAGGGGTAAGAGGTATCTTGATGATAAATTTTTCCGGGCAGACTTTGTAATATCGTCTGGCGTAGGCCAGCGTTTTTTCAATGTCCCTCGACATGGCGGGATGAAGCTCCACGCTCACCTTCACTTTGAACGCCTGCACCAGCCGCAAAGCGATTTTGCAGTTGATGACGAAGCCTATTTCCGTTACCAGTTCGTCTTCATCCAGGTTCGCCCCGACCGCCCGAAGCTTTTTTACCGTATCACGGATGGTTTCATCCATGACGCCGCTTTGCACCACCTGGTTGGCCAGTGTGTTGTTGGTGGTCAGAGCGGCCAACTCATTTTTCCAAATGGATTGGGCTTTTTCCAGATCGCCGGTATCAATCCACAACTCGCTTCCCAATGCAGTCAATTTTTCCAACAACTCACTGCTTTCAGAGACAGGCTTGTCGCCAACAATCTCTTCATAAGCTATGTGGTGCATGAGCTCATCCAGTTTTTGGCTGACAGTTGGCATGATATTATCCTTTCCCGTATCCTGGTTTATTCAAAAGCGTGAACATATTTTTTTTGTAAAACTCCACTCCCGGCTGATCGAAGGGATTCACGTCCATCAGATAGCCTGTCATGGCAATGGCCCGCTCGAAGAAATAAAACAATTGCCCCAGCGAGTGCGGGGACCGATCCTTGACGGTGATCGTCATATTGGGAACCTTGCCCTCCCGATGCGCCATCGCGGTTCCTTTGTAAGCCTTATCGTTGACGAAATCCAGTGTTTTTCCCGCCAGATAATTCAATCCATCGCCATCGTTGTCAAAGGCAGGGATTTCCAACTGCCTGCGGGACGTCCCCACCAGAAGAAATGTCTCGAAAAGAATGCGGTTGCCCTCCTGCACCCATTGACCCATCGAATGCAGATCGGTGGTGTATTCGACAGAGGCCGGAAAAATTCCTTTAAACTCCTTGCCCTCGCTTTCCCCTGCCAACTGCTTCCACCACTCCAGAACATAGGACAGGGAAGGATGAAACGAAGCCAGCACCTCAAGCGTTTTGCCCTTTGTATATAGCAGATGCCGTATCCCGGCATAAAGATAAGATAAATTTTTATCCAACCCCGAATGAGCCGAGCAAACCGATTCGCCTATTTTGGCCCCTTCCATCAATTCGCGGATATCAATCCCCGCCACCGCAATGGGAAGCAATCCTACGGGCGTCAACACGGAATACCTGCCCCCCACGTCGTCAGGAATCACGAAGGTGGTATAGCCCTCTTCATCCGCAAGTTTTTTCAACGCGCCTTTGGCTTGGTCGGTGGTGACGACGATGCGTTTTTTTGCTCCCGACTTTCCATATTTATTTTCAAGCTTCTCTTTCAACAGACGAAAGGCCACGGCGGGTTCTGTGGTGGTTCCTGATTTGGAGATGACATTCAGGCAAACGTCCCGGTCGGCGATCAAGTCGAATAAATCCGCATGGTAATCGGAATTCAGGTTGTGGCCGGCAAAGTGAATCTCGGGAGAACCCTGATTCCCTTTTGGCAACTGGTTGGCAAACGTGTGACTTAAAAAAGAAATCGCCGCCCGCGCTCCAAGGTAGGACCCGCCAATACCGATGCTGACAAATACATCGCAATGGTCCCTGAGCTGTTGCGCCGACTGCTCGATGGCTCCCAACTGCTCCGATGAGGTCCCGGTCGATAAACCCAGCCAGCCAAGGTAGTCCGATCCTTTTCCAGTCCCCTGCTCAAAAGCCTGGTGCAATCGATCAATTTCCGGTTGCAGGCTTTGGATCTCCTGATCGGTTAAAAAAGGTTTTATGTTTTGATAATCGAGATCAAGAGAGGACATAAATTTTTCCTTTTCAGAATTCAGGCGGGTTCAGAGGAGGAAAATCCATTGACAATTTCGCGGTCATTATACATCCTGATTCACATGAATTTTAAAATAATTGATCCACTCACGGGAATCTGTTCGGGAGCCATTATAGCCTTTGCGGTCAGCCAAATCATCCCCACCGATTGGAATATGTTTTTGGCGATGGCGGTTGGCGGCGGTATCGGCATGGTCCTGAAATTCGTTCTACTGCTCCTGCTGGCGCCTTTTTTCGGGGCGTTCGAGGTCATGATTCCGTTGAGCATTATTGCCATGAGCGTGGGCATGCTCAGCGGTATGGCGTCGGCCCAAGGCAGTGTCCCTGATGGGTGTATTTCTGTCACCGGGGGAATTATAGGGTTGGCGGTATCGGCGGCAATCTATTTTTCAAACAAAAAACTGGTTCGCCTCCAATAACTCATGGACCAACGCAATAAATATGACCAGGTCGCCAAGGTATTTGACTTTTTTCGCAAGGGTGACATGCGCCGATGGGGCCGCGTGCAAAAAGATCATTTCAAGCAAATGCATGGCAAGATTCTGCATATCGGCGTTGGCACGGGAATGGAAATTATCAATTTCCCGCCCGGCCTGGACATCACCGGCATCGACCTCAGCGCCAAAATGCTGGAACGCGCCCTCTGGCGGGCAAAGCAATATCAGGGCAAGATCCGGTTCTGCCTGATGAACGCGGAGACCCTCGCCTTTCCCGACGACACCTTCGACACGGTGGCTACGGTCTGTGTCTTTTGCACCGTCGCTCACCCTGTCGCGGGTTTGAAGGAGTGCAAACGAGTTCTAAAACCGGGTGGAAAGCTATTGTTGTTTGAGCATGTTATGAGCAAAAACCTCATCTATGGGTTGAGTCTGAAGTTCATGTCCCTGTTCACCAATGCGCTGGAAGGAACTCACCTCGATCGGGATACGGTAGAAAACGTCCGCAAAGCCGGATTCAAGGTGCAGTCGGAAAAAAATGTCTATCTGGACATCGTGAAAGCGATAGAAGGAGTTAAATAGTTTAGAACCACTCCGCCACCGTAAAGAAACCTCTGAAAAGATTTAAATCCCTCCTCACCTCAATCCTCTCCTCCAATGGAGGAGAGGAGGAAACCCCTTCTCCCCTCTGGGGAGAAGGCTGGGATGAGGGGATATTATTCTTTTGAATAGGTTTCGTTGCGCCGGGGAAGGACTCAACGCGATCCGCAAGGGTCTCGGGAAGCGAGTCCATTGACGGCCACCGCAGTTTGAGGGCGGAGATATTTTTTTTATAGAATGGGCTCATTCTGCTAGTGTGGGGTCTATTCTAAAATTGCTTTGCCGACGCTAATTATTGTAACCTTGCAACTA
>JADFGI010000271.1 GCA_022567815.1 Nitrospinota bacterium | reverse complement strand
AGCGAAACTTTCGTTTTCGGGCCATACGTTGATGGAAAACAGCAAGGGTTTGTGCGTCGCCCTCAAAATCAACGAAGCGACCGGTTATGCAGAGCGAGAGGCCGCGCTTTCGATGCTGTCGCGCCAGGGCAGAAAGCGAGTGCGGCCAAAAACCCTGGGAGCGGACAAGGGTTATCATTCCTCGGACTTCATCGACGCGCTACGCTGTAAAGATATCATTCCTCATATTGCGCGGGTCAAAAACAGGAGAACATACGGCCTGGACGGGCGAACCACAAGGCATGCGGGCTACGCAGTCAGTCAAAGAATCCGCAAACGGGTGGAAGAGATTTTCGGTTGGTTCAAGACCGTCGGCGGTTTGAGGAAAACGCGATTCAGGGGAATCCAACGCACACAGGAATATGCATTCATGGTCGGAGCCGCATACAATCTGCTCCGAATGAGCAAGTTGGTCCCAAACGAAGGGGTGGCCTGACCTCAAGGCCTTGGGCTGAAGGGTCCAAAAGTTCCGAACGGAGCCAAAGAGTTAAAAGAACCGTAAGATCGCATCCGAAAACGATGCGACATCCTTTGAATTTTCATAAATTCTTATCAACGGAAAAAGATTTTAGCAAAATCATGCGTTTTTCAGCAACCTGCTAGCTGCCACTTTATAGCCGGAGGGGTTATTGAATGCCCCAGATAAATCCTTTGGTATTCATACACTCACCAAAATTTTCCTGTTTTTGAAAACCAATGAAAATTTCACTGTCATTTTCTTTATTATTAAGCGTATTCCAGTTGGATTTGACAGTACACTCAGAAATGGTTTGCTGAGTTGACAGCTCAGGATCCAAAACAACAATCGCAGTATCGGAACTCTGCCCTAAACGTCCTTGCGACACACATCCCGCAATCAGAAAAAATAAAACCAGGAAAAGAAATTTAAATTTTCTCAACTCACTCACCGGCAAGAGACAAGCTCCTTAAACACATCTGTGAATAAACCTGACAAAGTTAATATAATATTATCGAGCCTCCACAAATGAAAAAGCAAGTAAAATTCTGGCGGGTCAGGATCGGCGATCTTAAGGCCGATGAATCAACAATTATCCTCAATCCCTTTACAGCACTTGCCTGCCCGGCATGTTGAAAAAACTCATCTCCCTAAAAACAGGCCCTTGCAAGCCATATTGAGGAGAAAAATTACCCGTCAGGATTTTGGTGTATAATAATTAACTTTGATTTTTGTCATTTCCATTACGTTATTTGCAAACCATCTAAATGAATTGCAGGGGGGTCCATGAAAGCGTCTGATCTTTTTGTCAGGTCTCTTGAAAACGAAGGAGTTGAATATATTTTTGGTATCCCGGGAGAGGAAAATCTGGATTTTCTCGAATCCTTGAGAGAATCCAAAATCAAACTCATTCTGACCCGTCATGAGCAGGCGGCGGGATTCATGGCCGCGACATGTGGGCGCCTGACCGGGAAGGTGGGAGTGTGTCTTTCCACCCTGGGACCGGGGGTGACGAATTTCGTGACCGCAAGCGCATACGCCCAGTTAGGCGCTATGCCGATCATGATGATATCCGGACAGAAACCCATCAAAAAAAGCAAACAGGGGCGCTTTCAGATCATAGATGTTATCGAGATGATGCGTCCTATAACAAAATATACCAAACAGGTGGTACACGGAAACAGCATCCCCCAAATTGTCCGTGAGGCGGTGCGAATATCCCAGGAAGAACGCCCCGGGGCCGTCCACATCGAGTTGCCGGAGGACATTGCCGCGGAGGAGTGTGATACCAAGCCCTTTGAGATTTTTCATCCCCGGCGGCCACACCCGGATGCCTTGGCAATTGAAAAAGCGGTGAACATGATTCGCGAGTCCAAAATGCCGCTCATTCTTATTGGAGCGGCGGCCAACCGAAACCGTACTTCCGGCGCATTGCAAAATTTGATCGATAGAACAGGGATTTATTTTTTTAACACTCAGATGGGCAAAGGGGTGGTCGATGAAAGGCATCCAAAATTCCTGGGAACGGCGGCGTTATCCAGCCAGGATTACCTGCATTATGCCATCGACAAAGCCGATCTGATTATTAATGTGGGCCACGATGTGCTCGAAAAGCCACCTTTTTTCATGCAGATAGGGGGGACAAAAGTCATTCACATCAATTATTTCTCCGCCAGTTTGGATGAGGTGTATTTTCCCCAGTTGGATGTGGTGGGAGATATTGCCAGCAGTATTGAAGGCCTTTGCGCCCGTTTGGAAAAAGAGGAGCATTGGGACTTCAGTTATTTTGAACGCGTCAGAGAGCAAGTCGAATTTCATATCAATGAAAAAAGCGAAGACAGCCGTTTCCCCATCATTCCCCAGCACCTGGTTGCCCAAGTTCGAAACATCATGCCCGATAACGGGATCATTGCCCTGGACAATGGCGTGTACAAGATCTGGTTTGCCAGGAATTATAAGGCGTATTCTTCCAATACGGTTTTACTGGATAATGCATTAGCCACTATGGGCGCAGGGTTCCCGTCTGCCATAGCGGCCAAGATCGTTTACCCGAAAAGGAAAGTGATGGCGATTTGCGGCGACGGCGGTTTCATGATGAACTCCCAGGAATTGGAAACAGCCGTCCGGTTGAAACTGGACCTCGTCATTCTCATCCTTCGCGACAACGCTTATGGAATGATCAAATGGAAGCAGGCGGGGATGGGTTTCCAGAATTTCGGCCTGGATTACGGCAATCCCGATTTTGTCAAATATGCGCAGGCTTATGGCGCCCAGGGGCATAGGGTAGGAAGCAACGATCAGTTGGGCCAGCTACTGCAGGAATGTTTGAATGCATCAGGAATTCATCTTGTGGAGGTTCCCGTGGACTATTCGGAAAATGAGCGGGTGTTGATCGAAGAACTCAAGAAAAAAACTGATGTTTTATAAGGCCCGAATAAATATGGGGAGCCATAAATGAAGAACAAGTTAAAAGTGTTTTCTCCGTTTGACGGTCATTTGATCTCTGAACTGGAACTCAATAGCCCGGAGGAAGTGGAAAATGCTCTTGAGCAGGCCCATCATTTGGCTAATAATCCCGACCGAGCGATTCCGGTTCATGAGCGAATCCGGATTCTGGAAAAGACCGCCGATCTGGTGGAAGAGCGGGCGGAGGATTTTGCCAGGCAGGCGGCGGAGGAAGGCGGAAAACCCTTGATCGATTCGCGAATCGAGTTGGACAGGGCGGTTCAGGGCATCCGGGAATCCGCACGGTCCATCAATCAGATGGTGGGCCATGAGGTTCCAATGGGCTTGACGCCATCCTCCACGAATCGCATGGCCTTCACCATCCGGGAGCCCATTGGAGTGGTCGTTGCCGTCAGCGCTTTCAATCATCCCTTCAACTTGATCGTGCATCAGGTGATTCCCGCCGTGGCCGTGGGTTGCCCTGCCCTTGTGAAACCCGCCTCGGCGACCCCTATTTCCTGTTTCAATCTGGTCAAGTGCCTTTACGAGGCGGGATTGCCGGAAAACTGGTGCCGGGTCATCTTGTCCGATCGGGCATCTGCTGAAAAACTGGTTACCGATCCCCGAGTATCTTTTTTTACCTTCATAGGATCCGCCAAAGTGGGCTGGGGGCTTCATTCCAGACTTGCTCCCGGAACCCGTTGCACGCTGGAGCATGGCGGCGCGGCTCCCGTCATCATTGACGAAGACGCCGATATCAAGGACGCTTTGCCCTTGCTGGCAAAAGGCGGATTTTACCATGCCGGACAGGTTTGCGTTTCCGTGCAAAGAATTTTCGTGCATGAAAAGATCGTCGATGAGTTCTCCAGCGCACTGGTTGAGCTGGCGAAAAAACTCGTTGTGGGAGACCCCCTCGATGAAAAAACCGAAGTGGGGCCACTCATTTCTGAACGGGAAGTGGACCGCGTGGATCAATGGGTGGACGAAGCCCGGTCCGCCGGAGCCAATATTCTCACCGGCGGCCAAAAAATCGGCGCCACCTGCTATGCTCCGACCGTCATACTAAATCCGCCCGATCAGGCGAAGGTCTCTTCAGAAGAAATTTTTGGTCCGGTCATCAATGTATATTCATTCAAGGATCGTAGAGAAGCTATCGATCGGGCGAACCAGGTTCCCTTTTCCTTTCAATCCGCGGTCTTTACTAAAAATATTGATGTTGCACTGGACACCGCCAAACGCCTCAACGCATCGGCGGTGATGGTCAACGACCACACCGCCTTCCGCGTTGATTGGATGCCTTTTGCGGGCCGCAAGGCTTCGGGTTTGGGGGTTGGCGGCATCGTTTCCACAATGTTGGAAATGACGGAAGAAAAGATGATCGTTTTTAGATCAAAGGTGATTTAATCTTTGAATTACTCCGCAGTGTGCCAAGAGATATTCTTTGAAAATTTAATGCTTGAATGGAGGAGGATTAATGCGGGAGCCGATTTTAAATACCAACGCGGGAGACAGCATCATTGTCCGGCTCAAACTCAGCGGAGAAATCGGTCTTTTAGCGCAAATCACCGGAGCTCT
>JADFGI010000270.1 GCA_022567815.1 Nitrospinota bacterium | reverse complement strand
ATCTTTCTTTGCCGGTAAACATTATCAAGGCAAACGATTATTGCCTGGTGCCCCTACGGCTAGTAGCTACGGGGTATAAAACCCACTGTTGGGAATAAAATATTTTTCCTCAATTCGCAGATTTTTTCTCGCCGTATTCCTGGAGTGTGGAAATCGTCAGGTCCTTTTCCTTTAACGATTTTAGAGCTTCTAAAAATGCAAAAGCACCTTCCATTGTTGTGCAGTAGGGGAGGTTTTGGTTGAGGGACGCCCGGCGCAGGGGGAGTGAATTTTTGATGGCCTGTTCGCCAAAAACAGTGTTGATGAGAAACGATATTTTGTTATTCTTGATGGCCTCAAAAATTTCCGGAGAATCCTTTTCCACCCTGCGGACCTTATTGTGATTTAACCCGTTTGCTGACAAAAATTCAAACGTGCCCGGCGTGGCCAGAATATCGTAGCCCATTTCTAAAAAAGTTTTCACAGCCTTAAGAGCAGAAGGTTTGTCGTCCTCTTTGATGCCTATGAATACCGTCCCTCCCAGTGAAAGGTGGATTCCCGTGGCCAACTGGGATTTGGCAAAGGCACCTCCAAAAGTGGTGTCAATTCCCATCACTTCGCCGGTGGATTTCATTTCAGGCCCCAGAAGTACGTCCACTTCGGGGAATTTGTTAAATGGGAAAACGGATTCCTTGACGGCAATATGCGACATGGTTAATTCTTGCAAAAAATCAAGTTCCTTCAAGGTTTTTCCGCCCATCACGCGGGCCGCCAGTTTGGCAAGGGGGACTCCCGTCGCCTTGCTCAAAAAAGGAACGGTTCTGGATGCACGTGGGTTCACTTCAATGATATAAACCTTTTCATCCTTAACGGCAAATTGGATATTGACCAATCCAATGACATTGAGTTCTTTGGCCAAGGCTTTAGTCTGCTTCCTGATTTCATCAAGGACCGATGCCGAAATAGAAAATGTCGGCAAAGAGCAAGCGCTGTCGCCGGAATGGATTCCCGCTTCCTCGATATGCTCCATGATCCCGCCTATCACGACATCCGTTCCATCAGAAATGGCGTCAACATCGATTTCCGTCGCATGGTCCAAAAAGGCATCAATTAAAATCGGGTGTTCCGGTGAAGCCTTGACAGCATGATGCATATAATAATCCAACCGTTCCTCGGAATAGACGATTTCCATCGCCCGTCCGCCCAGAACGTAAGAAGGCCGTACGACAATCGGATAACCGATTTTCCCGGCAATGCGTTTGGCTTCTTCAATGGACGTGGCTGTGCCGTTGTTTGGCTGGTTTATTTTTAATTTGTCGATCACTTCCTTGAAAAGTTTTCGATCTTCGGCTCGGTCAATGTCTGTGGGACTGGTGCCGATAATGGGAACACCCGCCTCCTGCAAAGCCAGGGCGAGCTTTAGAGGGGTCTGGCCGCCGAATTGAACGATGACCCCCGTTGGTTTCTCGACCCGGACAATGTTCATGACATCCTCAAATGTCACGGGCTCGAAATACAGGCGGTCGGAAGTATCATAATCGGTGCTTACGGTTTCCGGATTGCAATTGACCATGATGGTTTCGTAGCCATCCTCTTTCAAGGCAAATGAGGCGTGGACACAGCAATAATCAAATTCTATTCCCTGCCCGATGCGGTTGGGCCCGCCACCGAGAATAATGATTTTTTTCTTGTCGGTGGGCATCGACTCACATTCGGTTTCGTAGGTAGAATATAAATAGGGGGTTAAAGCCTCAAACTCCGCGCCGCAGGTGTCCACTCGTTTATAAACCGGATGCAGTCCTGCCTGGCGTCGCCGTTCCGCAATGTATGCTTCGGAGCGTTTCCAAAGTGTTGCCAGATACTTGTCCGAAAAGCCCATTTTTTTGGCCTTCTTCAACAACTCATCGCTCGATTTTTCCAATGGCCCGGCGTTTTTCAGCTCATGTTCAAGGTCGATAATTTCACCCATGTTATATAGGAACCAGGGGTCTATCCCTGTCAATTCATTGATCCGTTCCAGCGTCACCCCCCGCCTCATCGCGGCGAAAATATGCCAGATACGATCCCAATAGGGTAAACGGAGGTGTTTTTCAATTTCGGTAATCTGTTGTTCCTTGGTAAAGGTTTCCGGATTCAAGTCAAAATGAAAATTTTCTTCCAGTCCGGAAATTCCAATTTCCAGGGACCGAAGGGATTTTTGCAAAGCCTCCTTAAACGTCCGGCCGATGGACATCACCTCGCCCACGGATTTCATTTGAGTAGTCAAAACAGGATCGGCTTCCTTGAATTTCTCGAATGTAAACCGGGGAATTTTCACCACACAGTAATCCAATGTGGGTTCAAAGGATGCGGGCGTGACTTGGGTGATATCGTTGCGAATTTCATCCAGGGTGTATCCGACAGCAAGTTTGGCGGCGATTTTGGCGATGGGAAATCCGGTCGCTTTGGACGCCAGGGCCGAACTCCTTGATACCCTGGGGTTCATTTCGATGACGATCATGTCGCCGTTCTTCGGGTTGACCGCGAACTGGATATTGGACCCTCCGGTTTCCACGCCGATTTCACGGATAATGTCTATCGCCGCATTTCGCATCTTCTGATATTCTTTATCCGTGAGCGTTTGCGCGGGAGCCACGGTGATACTGTCGCCGGTGTGAATGCCCATCGGATCAAAATTTTCGATGGAACAAACAATCACCACATTGTCCTTGATGTCCCGCATCACTTCCAATTCGTACTCTTTCCACCCCAATAGAGATTTTTCAATCAATACCTGGGTGTTTGGGCTGGCGTGCAATCCTTTCAGGATCAATCGTTCAAAATCGTTTTCCGTGTAGGCGATACTGGCCCCCGTTCCGCCCAGGGTAAACGAGGGCCGAATGATCGCCGGGAAGCCGGTTTCCTTAACCAAATTCCACGCGGTTTCCAAATCGTTTGCGTGACCGCTTGGAGGAACGTCCAGCCCAATATGGCGCATAGCTTCTTTAAAAAGACTTCGGTCTTCCGCTTTATTAATGGCTTTCACGTCCGCGCCGATCAGTTCCACTCCATATTTTTCCAACACGCCATTTTTCGCGACGGCCAAGGCAGTGTTCAATCCTGTCTGGCCCCCCATGGTCGGCAAAAGAGCGTCCGGGCGGTCGCGCTCAATGATCATTTCTACAATCTCAGGGGTGACGGGTTCGACATAGGTCCTGTCGGCATATTCGGGGTCGGTCATGATGGTGGCGGGATTGCTGTTGACGAGGATGACTTCATAGCCCTCCTCCTTCAACGCCTTGCACGCCTGGGTCCCCGAATAGTCGAATTCACAGGCCTGCCCGATGACAATGGGACCGGCGCCTATCAATAATATTTTTTTTAAATCGGTTCGTTTAGGCATTAATTGCAGTAGATATCGTGGAGGTCAATCTGGCGGGAACGTTCCCATTTTAAATTCATATAACCCAATCTTTGAGTAAGATGACTGATTAATTCATCAATTTCAATTTTAATTTTTTGGGTTTCCAGGATTGATTTATTTGCTTCAATCAGTGAAACCTGTTGGGTCAATTCGGCCCGGACATTTTTTAATGCTTCCAATTTTTCATTCAAGGACTGGGTTTTGTCCGTGGAGTTTGATTTTTGAATCTTGCCGTTTATTTTTTCAACGTCCCTGGCATTTTTTTCCAACCGGGAGTTTAAATTTTTTAATTGGGAATTGATTTTCTTCAATTCCTTTAAATAACCATTCCGGACGGAATTAATTTTCTTAATTTCTCCCTTGACGAATTTTTCAACTTCCTTGGGATGAAAACAAAAGTTTCCTGAAAAATAATAATCCCCATCTATCGAAACGATTCTTCCTTCAAATAAACCATTTTTGTGAAAAAGGAACTTTCCTTCTTTTTCTTTAACGCTGTATTTTTTATCATCGAGAAGATTAAGCACAACTACATCGTTGTTGCGTATTTTTTTAATTACAAAAAGACCGTGAATATTATTGGTAAAATATTGAACGTTTTTCAATTCATTCGGCAAACTGCCATCGCTATTTTGAGCGATAAGGATTTCCAAAGGGGTTTTTCCATTTCCGGGACCTTGGCGATCGAAAATATACCATTCTAAAAACAATCCCATTCGGGCTTCATACGACCGGTCGTCTTCGTATATTTCCCCTGCCAATTTTTGATAATCCCGCTTGGCCTCCAAAATTTCACTCGAATCTTGACCCTGGGTGATTGTTTGAATCAGAAGATCGATTGTTTCCTTCAAGATTCATTTCCTTTCATGATTTCCAGAAATTCCCGAAACAAGTAATCGGAATCATGCGGACCGGGTGCGGCCTCCGGATGATATTGTACCGAAAAACAGGGAGTACTTTGTGGCGTATTCCCTCAACCGTTTTGTCATTGAGGTTGATGGAGGTCACTTCAACGTCATTCATCGTTGATTTATCATCGACGGCAAAGCCATGATTTTGCGCGGTGATTTCCACCTTGCGCGTTTTCAAGTCCATCACAGGTTGATTTCCCCCATGATGCCCGAACCTCAATTTA